>JAUSKH010000078.1 GCA_030647095.1 Nanobdellota archaeon
TCTTAAATATACACTTCTTATGCACATCAAATACACACCAATTATTTAAATGTTTCTAATGTCTTTTTAGCTGAAAGCGCAAAAAAATTATTTCGCAAAACTCTCAGCCACTAACAAAGGAAAAAGAATAGTAGCATCTCCAAATACTTTCACACTTTCAGCTTCTGGAAGAATTTTCCCCCAAGAAATAGCTTCTTCTGGCAAAGCTCCAGCATCACTACCATCAAACTCCTGTGCATTATTGATATAAACCCCGTAATCAGCCCCATTCCTTAGCATATTTGTATTCAATATAGAATGTTTCACAACTCCAGTCCCTAAAATTATCACCCCAGATTTTTTCAATCCGATAGAAGTATTATTCAATAATTCAGTATCCTTAACTATATCAATCTTAAAATTATTATTGTTCAAACTAAAAAAATAGATATTATCTCCTATAGCCCCATCGCAAATTGCAGGACAAAAAATTCTTATTTTATTCTTCCAAGCCCAATAACAAATACTTCTTTTGTCATTTATTTTCTCACCTAACTTCCAAACAATATCACTAGATGTAAATATTTTACCTATCCGCAACTGCTCTTCGTAAATCTCCTTCAAAATCGGTTGTAAAAATTCCTCAAATCTAACATATCTAGAATTAGGAACAAAAATATTTCCAATACGGTTAATTCCTTTCTTTCGTAATTCAGCTCCAGAAGCCGTAAACGAACCAAGAATAAAATCTCCCAAGCATTTTATTATATCTTCCTCAACACCACCTGCGGTAGTTACAATAACATTAACTTTTTTATGCTCAACTAAATATCTAAAAACTTCTCTTAAACCAGAGCTAACCATATTAGAAGTATATCCAAAATAGATAAAAGTGCCATCTTTTATCATTTTATTAACAATATCAACCGCTTTAGAAAATTGAGTTGCTTGATATCCTGTAGAAGAAAAACCCTCTACAATTTTTGCATAATCAACACCTTCATTAAAATCATATCCTTTTATAGCAACACCTTCTAACTCTTCACTTTCCCTGAAGATATTCTTCTTCATTATTTCTTTCTTGTCCATCACAAAACCGATTTTTGAATACATCAAGCATTTGTTTTTACGTAAAAATATTGATTTAGCCTGTGAGTAAGCAAAAACAAATCTTGTGTGCTCAAGAACCCGAGGGTTCTTGACATATTTAAACCTATTCAAATGTTCCTTAATTTGCTTTTATAGATATAGTTACAGATGAAACTATGATAAGGTTTCAAATGAACCATAAGATTTATATAGCAATACATCTAGTTATAGATGAAACTATGATAAGGTTCCAAATGAACCATGAAAATAGAGGCACATTTAAAAAATTTAAAAGAAAGTCTTGAAGTAATAGAAGAAAGTATAGAAAAAGGTTTAATTGAGAGACAAAGAACTATTGGTTTTCATACTTCGACAGCGGCAGCAGAAATGCTAGAAATATTACTTCATAAATTAAATCTCTTAGATACTAGCATAATTATTAAACATGAATGGCTTAAATCAAAAAATACAATAGAGGAAAAACTCCCGTTTGACTTCCCAAAAAAGAAAGATGTTCTTGATTTAATCTTAAAAATAGAAGAAAAGAGAAACGCTCTTTGTTATGGCAAACCACAAGAAAAAGATGTGATTCAAGAAATTATAAATGATTTTAACAAACTAAAAAAGATTTTTAAAGAGGCAGGTATCAATGAACTCTAAACTTATTGCTTTTGCTCTAGATTTTAGCTCATATTTATTGCAAAAGATAAAAGAAAAAGATAAAATAAAGAATATCATACTATTTGGTTCTGTAGCTAGAAATGAAGAAACAAAAGAAAGTGATATAGATATTTTCATAGATATAACAAAGGAAAGTAAAGAGATAGAAAGAGACATTAAGAAGGTTCTTGATTCTTTTTATAATTCTTCAAAATATAAAGAATATTGGAAACTGCTTGAAATTGAAAATAAGATTTCCCTCACTATCGGAAGGCTAGACAATTGGAAAGACTTAAAATCAAGTATTACAGCAAACGGCTTAATCCTATATGGAAAATTTAGACCATTAGAAATAAAAGGAGAATATAAAACATTCTTCATATGGGAGAACATAAAACCGAATTCTAAGAGGGTTTTATTTAATAAGCAGCTCTTGGGATACAAACAAAATAAAAAATTCTATAACGGTTTACTGCAAAAATTCAATGGAGTGCGTCTAGGCAAAGGATGTATTCTAGTTCTTTCAGAACATGATAAAATATTCCATTCATTATTCAAGAAATATCGTGCAAATGTAAAAATAAAAAGAGTTCTAGAATACTAATTAGTTTCCGCCAAATCTTCTTGATCTTTTCCCATATTCCATAATAGCTTTCCTTAACTCATCAATATCAAAATCAGGAAAGAAAACATCTGTAAAGTAAAATTCAGAATAAGCTGTCTGATAAACCATGAAACCACTTATCCTACGCTCTCCACCAGTTCTAATAATTAAATCAGGATCAGGAATATTTTTAGTATCTAAAAATTCCCTAAATGTAGGATCATCAATTTTCAGTATTCTTTTTTTAACTATTTCATTAACAGCTCTTTCAATTTCATCTCTTCCCCCATAATCAATAGCAAGAACAATTGTAAACTCCTTATACGATGTAGAAGCCTTTTCTAGTTCCTCCAAAGCTTTAGCAAGTTCCTCCGGTAGTCTATCTTTTCTTCCTATATGGATAAAGCGAGTCTTCTCCACTTCTACATCTCTCAAAAAAGAAGTCACACCCTGTAAAACACGATCAAAAATCATAGTAATTTCTTTCTTATCACGTTTCCAATTCTCTGTTGAAAACGCCCACAAAGTAAAATACTTTACCCCCATATTTCGTGCTGCATAAAACAATTCTTTCAATCTTTCATAATCAGAAGCAGCATGATGTCCAGCTCTTACATCTAAACCGCGTAGAAGAGCCCATCTCCTATTACCGTCTGGAATAAGAACAATATGTTCAGGTACAACACCCATCTTTTTATCATTTAGAGAATTATTACTCCCACTAAAAGACTTAACTAATCGAAAAACACCTGCAGCCTTATCCTGTACATAGCTACCAGCTCTTTGTATCCTAAATTCAGAAAATATCTCTTCAGTGTTATACCATCCTACTTTCATGTCTTTAACTTTAGAAAATCCAGGGCTTGAACTTATCCATTGTAAAAATTCCTCCAAAACCTGTCGTGAACTCTGCGCCACAACTAATATAGAACCGTCACTTCGATTTACTATATATCCCTTAACACCATTATTGTCTGCATAATTTTTGACAATAGAACGGAAATTAACTCCTTGGACTCTTCCATAAATATCAATTCTTATTTCTTCCATATACTTCTATCTCACGCTCAAAAGTCTCTTTAAATTTTTCCAAATTCTCACTATTTATTCTTGCACCAACAGCATCATCATGCCCTCCACCGCTACCTTCCACTTCCTTAAATACGTTTTCCAATATCTGCTTCACATTCTTTCCTCTAATAGAAATATTCAAAATAGCATCTTTTCTATAAGCAACAACAATATACCTATTAGGATAAAAATAAGAAAGTTCATTGGCAATATCTGAACTTATACTTAATTCTCCCCCATATTCAAAGAAGATAACACTACCACTTATACCTTGTTTAGCTTTTTTTATTAAATCATCATATTTTTTCTTAACATCTGAATATTTTTTCCTAAACGCATAATTACTTGGAGTTTCCTGTAAAACATCTCCTGGACCCTTGCATGAAATCAAAAAGTTCTGTAATTGTACAACATGCGTTACACTATCTTTCAAACCAAAATTCAAAGCTACAGCAGTCCTACCAATTTCAGTTCTATAATAAGCATCAAACGGATCTCTTACAGGTCCCCAAAATTCAGGATACTCTTTTTCAAACTCAGAGGCAAAATCAGGTAAATAATGATCTGCAACACATCCCATAATAGCAAGCCATAAATCTTCCTTTCTTCTAGTTAATTTATAAGCCCAATAAGTAATTGGCTCGCTACTCATCTCTTCCCCTTTATTTCTAGCAGGATTGTATACATAAAGTTGAGTAAATTCTTTTTCAAATTCTTGAATAGGCATCTGATGATGGTCTATCCATACAAGAGGCAATTGAAGCCTATCTATCTCTTCAACAAACTCTTTTGAAAGAACAGGTTTATCCAAAACAAAAACATAGTCTGCTCCTAATTCCTGTGCTTTCCTTGCATAACTGCCATTTAAGTCAGGAAAACTCCTGACAGCTACTCCTTTGCCTCTGCCTAGAAACCTCCTAAAAATTACAAAGCTGCATAATCCATCAGCATCATTATCATAATAAAAAATAGGATTTTGAGCTTTCTCTAGATGCTCTTTAATCTCTTCGACTTGAATAGGAGTAAACATAAATCTAGATACATTGTCTATTTTTTAACCTTCCCTTCCAAAAATTCCTTACCAGATAGTGAATTTTTTACTTTACTTCACCATTGTAGCGCTAGCAACTCCGCTTCCACCTTCTGCATAAGTATAACCATCATAAACTATTTGTTCCTGTTTTGGAAGTTTTATATCGCTAATTTCAGTTACAGTTGTTAAATCATGTGCCTGAACATGACTATCTGAAATTGTATACAAAACATTATCCATAAATAATGACCTTCTTATATTGCTAGTTCCATCAAAGTAACAATATTTACTTCCAACCCAGTTATCATAACAAGTTTTATCATTTTCATTTCTATGTGTAATCTTACCGCGAACACTTATTTCATCTAAATCAATATTTAATACATATGCTCCTTGCCAAACTTGCTCTCCATAGATTGAATTAGGATCCGAACCAGGATACTGTTTTTTGCTTTCATTAATTTCAGCTAAATCTATTGGTAAAACTAATAAATTCTTTTCCTTATCAAATAAGAACGCTTTATGGTCGTATAATGCAGCACTCTGTGTTCCTCTATCCCCTATTACAATTTTAGCAACTTCCTTTGGATTAGCAACATCGCTAACGTCAAATAAAGATATTTTTACTCCCTGATACCACGCAAAATTTTCTCCTCCACCTTGCGCTTCTTTTCCTACTCCAATAATATGTGTTTCGTCATATGGATGCAAATAATCAGAAAATCCAGTTATTTTTAATTCTCCAAGTATTCTGGGATTGCTTCCATCACTCAAATCTATAACAAATAATGGATCAACTTTCTTAAATGTAACAATATATGCTCTTTCCCCCATAAATCTAACGCTATAAATTCTCTCTCCTTTGGCCATATCTTCAACACTTCCAATTACATCTAAATTCTTATCTAATACAAATAAGTGATTCAAACTTTGGCCATTCCAAACATCTCCAGTCGTAGTAGCAATTCTAAACTCATCCTTATATTCATCCATTGAAAATTGGTTTACTAATGTTCCCAATACTTCGCCTGCACCCTCATAATTTATTTCATCTTTATTAATACTAATCTTATGAATTTCAGTCTTTTGGCTTTCTCTATTAATTTTTATCTGATAGTCCTCAATAAGTTTCTCAAAATTCTTATCAAACTCACTTTTATCATTGTCTTCCAAAGATGAAGAATAAGAATATATCAAATTGCTAATTGCTTCCCTTTTCTGCCAAGATGGAAAGTACTTACTAGCCATTATTTCATTTACTTCGCTATCTTTTTCTTCCGGCAGTAAAGGTAAAGCAACCTCATTAACAAATGTGTCAAGAGAATACTTAGCGCTCACCCATTTTGTATTAGTTAAGTAAATATTATTTTCAGAAACATAAATTATTCCGCTATACCCTGTAAGAAAAACTTCTCTGCTAAAATCTCCTTTTTTTAGATTTAATGCGCTAACTGACGTAAATACATGGTCTTGATCAGGTTCATCAAAATATTGAACATCGCTTGGTTGTGTTGTTATCAAATCTTCATTAATTCTATAAACTGGTAAATCAACACCATAATAAGTATTAATATATTTTGTAGTAATTGTGTAGACATAATCGCCAATCATTCTAGAGTCTACATAATTTCCATCTATAGAAACATTATACTTAAGTTCTGGTTCATTCCTATTTGAAATATCATATACATAAACGTTAGTAATATCTTTACTATATCCACACGGTCTAGGATAATAATCGGGTGCAACTATACCGCCAACTCCCGCAGTAGCTATTTTTTCATCATTCAATGGTTGTGGACAATCAGCTGTCTGAATATATTCATAAGAATTTGAATAAGCAATCAAGTTATCTCCATTAACAAATATATTAGAAATATAATTGCTAGTATTTATGGTTGATAATATTTTCATTTCCTCTGCAGGATAAGCTTCGAGTATGCTTATTTTTCCATTAGTTACCAAATAAAGATACTTTCCATCATTTTTAACAATATCAGCTTCATCAACTCCTTCAACCTGGATATTTGTTTGTGAATAATCACTAGCCCCAGCACCTGAACTATCAGCACTTTCAGCTCCTTTCATATTTGCAGGAGCAACAACGCCAGTTGCAAATGTTTGCATTTCTCCCCCACGGTAATAATCTTGCCCTTCAATTTTACTTTCATTAACATATTTTTCTATTTCTTCCAAAGAACTAAAATGACTAACATTATTAACGTTCAAATTGCGTATTTTATTTGAGGGTTGGAAAGCAATAAGAGTTATACCTACAATCAGGATAGCTATTAGTATACAGCTCACCCAATAAATTTTTTTCATCTTTCTATTCATATTTTTCTCCATTATTATATCTTTTCATTTTCACCCAATTCCACATCATAAATATCAAAAGTGTGATAACTGCTCCAACAAAAAACCAAGCCCAAGCATTAGGATCATGAATCATAGAATAAATAAATTCCATGAATCTTCCACCGTTAACTATATTCACGTCAGAAGCAGTTCTAGCGATCTCGCTATTAGCTGCTAATGCTCCTGCAAAATTCCCGCTAGAATCTTTCATCAGTGCAGGAGTATTCCCAATCTCTTGCCTATTGGACGCTCCCTGCCAAACCCATATTCCACCAGCAATTAAAGCAGAAGCAATTAAAGCAGGTAAAACACCTTTAATTCTAGCACGCGGTGAGATAATTATTCTTTTATTTGAAACCCTATATGTATAAATCCTCTTCCCCTTAGAACTCCAAAAGGTTTTATTGACTCTTTCAATCAATCCAGCAGCAACAAGTTTCTTTATATTATAATCAATAGTATTTAATGCCAAAGAAAGCTTTTCGGATATTTGACTCTGGTTAAGCTCATCTTCAGCAAGAGCAATCAGTATTTTCTTACAAGTTTCATTAGCAATTACCTCTGCAATCTGTGATGCTCTAGGATCATCAATATCAATCATTAGAGAACTTCTCGCCATATTATATCTACTAAAAAATACTATATAAAGCCAGCGAAGACTTCAAATTCGTTTGAACCAATCAATATTCATAAACACAATAATCAAAACCATATCTCGCCTTAAACCTATTCAAAGAATCATTCAATCTTTCCCTGTTTACAGAATCAGAAACAGCAACTCGTATTACAGAATAAACGCTAGGCAAACTCATTCCAGATAAAGCTCCTTTAATTCCTCCGTCATTATCAAACTCCCTCTGTAAAAACCAATCAAAATTACTATCATCAATAAAAGAGTGTTTTTCAGCTAAATTAGAAATAGAAACAAACAATCCTTGATCAACCAAAGAATCCAAGTAACCGAGTGCTCGCATTCCTCCTTCTCTTCCAACCTTACCATTTCCTGCAAAAACAATGCACTTTACCATCAAAAACACCAACAAAAATAGTTTTTAAACTATTCTATCTCATAAAAGAGGCTCTAATCTTTTGTGTATCTCCCTTATAAAAAACATAGCTGATTATTAGCAATATTTATAAAAATAGCTTGTTTGTTTATATGATGAATAATCTTCTTTGGAAAGATAAAACAAATGCACTACTCTTATTATATAGCATATTTATTATAGGAATTATCTTTATATGTATTAGTTCATTAAATAAAAATAACATTTCCATAATAAGCCTAGTTATTATAATTTCAGTTTTAGGAGAAATCTATGCTATTAAAGCATATACATCAATAAGAGTATATGCTGATGGGATTTTAATATCGAAAACCTATTCTCCTAACTACTTCAACCTAAAAAGTTGGTCCTTCAACATTCAGAAATCATTTATTGAATTCAAAAATATTTCACAATTTAATATTTACAGAAACTCAGATCCATTTACAACAAACTTTATAAAAATACTAGTTATTCACACAAAAAATAATGGAATATATTCTCAACCCATACTCAATGAAAAAGGATTTAGAAAAGCAACAGCTAACTTTTTGAAAGTAGTCAAAAAGTAAAAACAAATTCTTTAAAAATGCAAGCCCCTTATAAAATAAATGAAAAAGAGTTCGTGGTATCAAATATTTCTAATAATCATCTTCTTAGCTATATGGATTTGGGCAGCAATTCATCCTCTTTACAGGCATGATTGGCTCCTTGAAAATTATCTTATCTTTATTTTTGTACCTTTAATCATAATAGCAGGTATTTACTTTAGATTATCAAATCTTTCCTATACACTTATTACTATATTCATGATTCTCCATGTAATAGGTTCTCATTATACATACGCAGAAGTCCCATTCGGCTACATTCTACAAACGATATTTCATTCACAAAGAAATATGTACGACCGTTTAGTTCATTTCTCTTTCGGTCTTTTGCTCGCATACCCAATTAGAGAAGTTTTCATAAGATTAAGTAAAACAAAGGGTTTCTGGGGATACTATTTACCATTAGAATTGACTCTTGCATTTTCAGCTGTCTATGAAATAGTTGAATGGCTCACTGCATCAATAGTTAATCCAACGGCGGGTCTTGCCTTCCTAGGCACTCAAGGCGATGTATGGGATGCACAAAAAGATATGCTTATGGCTGGTCTTGGCGCCCTTATATCAATGTTAATAATTGTAATCATCAATCTAAAATATAACAAAAAATTCTGGCAGGAATTTAAAGAAAGTTTCAAAATATCAAAAAACGATAAACCTCTAGGGGAAGTCAAACTAAAAGAATTCCTCAAAAAGAAATAGTATCATACATATCACTCCAAAATCAAAATATTTATATACCTCTTTTATTTCTCCTTTATATGAACAAATGGACAGAACTTTTAATGGGCTTAATTCTTGTAATAGTTCCAATAGTAATTGCTTGGTATTCCCAAACATGGGGTATCTGGAACTTTTGGACCCCTGCAGGAGAGTTTCTAAAAGGTGGAATTTTCTGGCTGATTGTAATGGTCGGAGCATTATTCATTCTTCTAGGTATTTCTGATTTGAAAGGTTAAAAAATATTGTTCTAAAAATCAATTATATTCTAAACTGTTCTGATACTAAATTCCTTGTTAAAACTTCTCCAATCTTCTACAGGCACAATATAATCATGCTCTACTCCACTATTCCAAGGTTGATTAAATAAAAATGTCCTTATTGGGGGATTTCTCTGAGAACAATCCAAGGCAACACTCCCGCTATCTTCTATCATAACTCTTGCGCCATATTGAAGGCAAATATCAGCCTTCCTCATTCCATCTCCATCTATCTCTCCTGAAAATAAAGAATGATATCTAATACATCTAAAGTAACGTTCAAGCCAAGACTTTGTTTTATCCCTTCCTTCAGCAAATCTAGAGCTAATAAATAAAAGACCATATCCACTGCTAGCTAAAGAATGAATAGTATCAACAGCTCCCTCTCTAGGCTTTAGGTTATCAAAAAGAGTGCTTCTATAAAATCTTTTAACCAATTCAAACTCATCGCTAGGACCACACTCCAAAGTTTTCCAAAAATCGTAGCTAGTAAAAGCCTTACGAGGAATCTTCATACCTGTTTCCAAACGAATAAACTCCCTAAAAGAATCATTAAATTCTAAAACGCTGTCATCTATATCAATTCCTATAACCTCTCTAGGATTAATTTTAAATTCCATTTCCGCTTAAACAAATACTAGTTTAAAAGTTCATCTCACTACTAAACAATAATTGCTATAAACTACAACATCCTAAATATATTATGGCGTACTGTAAAATATGTGGAAAACCCAACTGTAAAACACATACAGCTCTGCTTGGAAAAGCAGTTTCGATAGATAGATTCTCAGGCTCAAGCCCTCCAGAAGTATTTGTAGGCCGTTGGAACTATCCAAATGTGTATGTGGGAATTCTCTCCCCTCAAGAACATGGAGATACAGCTATAATGTCCTCGCCAGAGCTCTGGCATAAAAAAAGACTTCCCATTCCAAACATTCTCTCATTAAGAAAAAAACTTATTTACGCAAGAACAAAATCTAATGTCAAAAAAGCCCCCCTTCAAACAAAATTCCTATCAACAATGCAAGAAATTGCAATGACTCACAAGTCCATTTCAGCAGAATACAAATTACAAAAGCCAATAACTCAGCATCTTGAACGAGACTCTAGAGTTCCACTAATATCGCAAGCAGCTTTAATCAAAGACGTCCGTTTAGAGGAAAATCCCACAATAAAACCTAAAGTAGAGTATCTTGTGAATGATACTGATGTAAAATCTAAAACAGCACTGCTGGAATTAGAAAGATCAGGTATTGATACTTCCTCAATGATAAAACTGCTTTCAGCAGGTCTCCTAGGCATAAAAAAGAATCGTATACTTGTACCAACACGCTGGTCGATTACAGCTGTAGACGACACTATCTCAAAAGAAAAGCTATTAAGAATCAGGCTCTATCAAGAAATTCCAGAAATTTCCATCTTCACAGCAGAATATTTAGGTAATCATTATGAATTCTTATTACTTCCAGACAAATACTCTTTCGAAGTCATAGAAATTGCACTTACATCAGAAAGTCCTTGTGTAATCTTTGGACTTTCAGATGCTCGAAGTGTTCCACGCACCGAAGTGCGTGGTTTGTCAAACACTTCGACATCAGAAGGCATCTGGCACGACTATGAATCATTCTTTCCAAGAAAAAAATATGCTGATTCAGTTACAGGAGCCTACTATGCAAATCGTCTCGCTCTAACAGAATACCTAGAAAGGATAAAACGCCAAGCTTCCTGTATTGTCTTCAGAGAAATAAGACCAGAATACTATGCCCCTTTAGGCGTCGGCATCCTCCGTCAAATAAGCCGCCAAGCATTTAATAATAAACCAAAAACATTTAACACTTTAAATGAAGCTTTCGAAGATATACAATCAAGAATAAAAACATCATTACAAAAATTCACATCTAATTCAATTATACTAAGAGACTACGGAAAACAAACGCGAATACAACAATTCTTGTAATCAAAAGATTTATAAATATAAATATATTTATAAATATAACATGAAAACAATAGCATTAAAGGAAAAAACTTTCCAGATTTTAGCTGAATTAAAGAAAAAAGAACAGGCAAGCTCCTATGATGAACTAATAACAAATATAATTATTAAGCCAAACATCCCAGACTCAATGTTTGGGCATTTAAAGGGAAAGGGAAAACCATTTTCAAGAAAAGAAAGAGAAGAAATGTGGAGAGATAGAGTATAAAATGATTGCAATAGACACTTTTGCATGGGTTGAATATTTTTTAGGAACAAAAAAAGGTAAATTAGTTGAAGAATATTTAAATGAAGAAGATCTTATTACCCCATCAATAGTTTTAATCGAATTATCTTGTAAATCTGCAAAGGAAAATTGGAATTTTCAGGAATTACTTAGTTTTATAAGATCAAAATCAAATATTGTCGGAATAAAGGAAGCTGTTATAGAAGAATGTGGTAAGATATATCTTGAACAAAGAAAGAAAAAAGGAAAGTTTGGTATGAACGACGCCATCATATGGACTATAGCCAAGAATGTAAATGCAAAAATTATTACAGGCGACGAACATTTTAAGGATTTTAAAGAAGTAATAATGATTTAACTGAGAGAAAGACTAAATAGAACAAAAAAGAATTAGTGATTTCTTCTAGAATATTCTACTAAAAAACCAAAAACAAATCCAATAACCAAAAACCAAAACAAATACAAACGTATTCTCAAACTATCACTTCCTATAACCCTCAACAAAAACTCAATAGGCCAAACAACAATATACATAAACTGACCAATATAATATCCAAAGCCGTGTTCACATACTAAACTCAATCTGCACTGCAATTGGGCAGGCAAGCCAATAGCTGCAAGCACACATAATACAACAAATACTGCAAAACCGAATAATAACAAAAGAGCTTTTTTCATAAAAACAATAAAATCACTTCTTTTTTATAGCTTCTCTAACATTCTTCTCAAGCTGTTTCATACTTTCTTCAAGCTGACCTTTATTCTTTGTTCCTGTGCAAACAAGCTTCCCATTTGAGAAAAGAAGGAAAGTTGCAGGAGGATCATTCAACTTATATACCAAACCTGGAAATTGTTCCGGCTCATATTCTGTATTTTCCAGCTGTAATGCAAGAGTATTAAGATTGAGGCTTAAATCAATACTCCCAGAAGCAACAATATTCTGCACCGTTATTTTCGGTTTATCCGTTATTTTAACCCCAATCTTTGCGATTTGTTTGATTACCGCATCTATCACCTCTTTAACCTGTGCCACGCTCTTTGTTCCAGTACACACAAGGTTCCCAGAAGAAAAAACAAGAACAGCAGATTTAGGCTCCTTTATTCTTAATACAAGTCCTGGAAATTGTTCTGGATTATACTCTGTATTGCTTTGTGTACGCGCAAGTTTAGTTAAAGAAATTGGCTTTCCTAAAGAAGTTGTAGCTACAATGTTCTGTACTTTTAAGTTTGATTTTTTTAAAGCAACCATTAAACCTTAAATGTTTATCCTTGGTATTTATAAAGGATTTTCATTTATAAACCTTTCTTTTAGCAATATTATTAGAATAATAACAAAACTAACTCCAAAATAAAAACCAAAAAGATTATATATGATCAAAAAACGCATTGAAATATGGATATAACAGAAGAAATACCTGCAGAAGAAATAAAAGATAAATTGAGAAACCTTGAAGGTAAAGATATTCTAACAAAATTATATTGTGGATATCTGGCAGATAGATTTCCAGATAAATTATCACCTTATAGCTTTCATGTAGAAGCTGATAAAATTGTCAGGGAAATGATTACTGGCCAAACAACCGATCCCACTAAGCCCATTCCTCCTTTTTTAAGAGATCAAGCGAGGACTTTAGGTTCTTATTTAATTGATGAAATAGTCGGTACAGCAAAAGCTTATTGCTCAGAAGAATTTGCAGCTGGAGTTCTTAAAGCACATAACTTACAGTATGGCTAAAAAATCAATTTTCTAATTTTTAGTTAATATTACCCTATTTTTTCTTCTTCCCAATATGACGAAAGAATAATGAAAAAGAAATTATTCCCAATAAAACTAATATCATAAGAAGAGAAGCCCAAAGTATAGTCAATATCTCTCTTGAACCTCCGACTTTATTCATGCTTTGAAAAATAAAAACAAGTGCTACAAAAGCCACAACAAACACAGAGAAAAAATAAATAGTAAAACTTTTAATATTCATTTTATAATTCTAGTTTTATTAATCTCCTTTTTTTAAACGGATTTTCAGGCGTTCCGGCAGTGCGTTTATTATGCCTATAAATAAACCTAACAACTACCACTAATAATAGAACTATCATAACAATAATTCCAATCCAAGACAACTTCTTTTTGGTACTATCAGAAATAGCCAATCCAGTAAAGGCTCCCTGATTAGGTAGAAAAATGGTTTTATTAATACTATCAATAGAAAGACTATCACTAACATCCATCCTGAAATCAAATTCACCGAAAGAATCTTTAGGAAGAGTAAAACTAATATTCCTATCAGAAAACTCACCAGCACCAAGAGTAATATTCTCGCTTCCTCTATAACGGGTAATTCCATCAAAGTCAACTAAAGCATAATTAATAGAGATATTATGATTCACACCAGCATACTCTTCTAGTTTATATGAAACAAATAACTCATTACCTATTCTTTCATAATCAAGAATTTTAACCTCAAAATTATTTCTATAAACAGTAATGCTTAAAGGAAATTTAGCCTCTCCTTCATCGCACTTAATAGTCAATAATGAATCGTAAACACCTGGCAAAACACTTTCAGGAACATTCACATCGAAAAGATAATTGGATTTTTCGTTTGTACTAATGCCTTTTACTTGGTTATTAATAATCCAAATGCTAGCCTCTCCACTTGCAATCAATTTACATTGATTTAAAAAATTCTTTCCAACATTAGTAACAACCATGGATAATCTTTGTGTAGTTCCTCTCTTCAAATCAACTTTTTGCAATTGTGAGAATTGCAATCTAACCTCTAAACTCTTGTTTATTATATAATTAACTTGACCGCCACCTCCACCGCCAGAACCACCTCCACCGCCAGAACCACCCCCACTATTCCCACCACTGCTAGGAGAAACAACAGTTAAACTGCGATTGATAGATCCAAAAGTATAATTTTCATTTCCCTGATAAGAAACAGATATTAAATAATTTCCATTATTTACAAAAACAGTGCTATTTTCAAAAGAACTGTCTCCGCTTACAAATCTATTTCCATTAATTGTTGCATTTATTATTCCATGCTCAGGCTGCAAAATAGAGGCATTAATAATTAAAGGTTCGCCAGAAAAAATAGTTATATCTGAAGCATGTCCATTAAGAGTTAATGCTAAAGAAGGACTTGCCTTACTCACAGTTAAAATAGAGGTGGTGCTGGCACTTGTATAATTATCACTTGCAACAGAAGTACATGCATAATTGTAAGAACCTACCTTAAATATTCCACTATCTGGATTTGAAACAGAGCTTCCATTCTTGCTCATAACAAGAATCGATTGTTGATTATTAGCTGAACAGGCTACATTTATTGTAAGACCGTAATTTACATTGTTGCTAGGAGACATACTTAAGAACAAAGCTGTTATCCCTTTATCAATCACATAGTTCTGTAAAGGACTCATAACCAAATTATTAGAAGTATCATTTGCATACCATCTATAAGAATAACTGCCAACACCCAAGTCTATAAGACTAATAGAATAATTATTACCATTTCTTATTACAGACCCATTGGAATAACTATAATTAACTGTTTTATTAAATTCAAAAAGAACATCACTTATAGCCACATTATCTGTCCAAGTAGAGTTAAATTCGTAAGCCTGCCCAGGTAAATAAATTTCAGGTGAGGTTGGAAATGCAGTTATTTGTGAAAATTGGGGGGCGCTTGGGTCTAAAATAGATAAAGTACGCGAAAAGTTCTTTGCAGTATAGTTCTGTGTTTCATTTATTAATAAATTCCACTGGCGCTCTCCAGGGCTTGAGTAATTTCTACTTATAGAGATAGAAGAAACTCCACTTAAAACAATAGTTCCATTCTCATAAAGTTCAATATCCTGATTAGGAGGAATAACTACAGAAACATTAATAATAACAGCTGCTCCAACAGGGACAGAAATATCTGAAGCCTGTCCATTAAACAATAAATCTACTATAGGGCTAGCTTTTTGAATTGTTAAAAAGTAATTAATATTAGAAACACTATAATTTTCATTTCCATCAAAAGCCAAAGAATAATTATAACTCCCTACAGGAAGTATGCTACTATCATTTAGGACACCAGAACCATTATCTACAACAAGCCCATTTCTCAAAAGAAGAAAAGATAATCCTCCGTTTACAGAAGCACTTACATTACTAACTCCTCCATAAGTGAAATTCACATTACTCTCGCTTCCATTCAAGAATAAATGCAATATTGGATTTGATTTAATAATAGATAATTGAAGACTTATTGAATTAGAAGTATAATTTTCCCCTACACTAGAATTATATGTGTAAGTATAATTACTGCCTCCAAGTAAAATAGAACTAGAAATAGAAGACCCAGATCCAATCATAACTCCATTTCTATAAAGAACGTAACTCACATCACCATCAGCACCATTAACCTCACCAGCCTCTATGTCTGCCACTGTACCGTAAGTTAAAGTTAAATTAGACTGGCTACCATCCAAAAGGAGATTTATTTGCGGTACTGCCTTTGCCACATATAAAAATAAGCTTGTAAAATTTGAAGTATAGTTTTGGTTGCCACTAGCATTTAAAGAATAATTATAAGCCCCTGCTTTAGCACTTAAAATCTCTATATCTGGGCTGTTTATTGCTACACCATCTCTTAAAAAAGTAGCGTTTCCAAAACCAACGCTTGTGCTAACATTTGTCTGTGTTCCATATGTTACACTAGTATCATTAATATTTCCATTTATTAATAAATAAACTGGATTCCCTGCTTTAGCAATACTAAATGTTAGAATATCACTTTCATTATTATTACCTAAACTGTCATTTGCATAAGACTTCCAATAGAAGCCTCCAGCAGGAATACTGGCATTAAATCCGTAAACCCCACTAGAAACTAAATACATACTATAATTTCTTGCAATTCCAGAAAAATTACTTTCAAAAATCACGCTTCCAATATTAGAATTACTATCACTCCAAGATATATTAAAGAATGACAAATTCTGAATATAATAAGAAGGTGTAGCACTATTCATACTTGCCCATACAGGAGGTCTAGTATCAACAAAAAAATTAATCGAAGTAGAATTTAGATTAGCTACACTATCATTAGCATAAAATCTAATGCTATGACTGCCTTCGCTAAGTCCAGAAATACTTACAGTAGAACAAGAAGGCAATGAGACATTAGAACCGAAATCTACAGAATACCAACAAGCATTCACTCCATTCACATCACTTAAAGAATAGTTAAGAAAGATAGTCCCAGTATTATAACTTATATTTAAAGGGCTTACGATAAATATAGCTGGAGGTGTAATATCTATAATAATATTTCGTGTTTCAGTAAAATTTTGATTTCCAAGAGTATCTATTGCACTAGCATTAAACTTGTAATTACCCTCTGCCAAATTAGTTATATTAATAAATAAATTACTGGAGTTTGTAGTAGTACTATTCACCAAAGAACTAGAATTATAAAGATAACTCATTACATTAGCTAAATTAGAATCGGAAGCACTTACATTAATAACAATATTAGTTCTTGAAATGAAAGAATTATTTAAATCAGTAGGACTAACAAACTGAATTACTGGAGGCGTAGTATCTAAAAGCGAATAATCAAGACTAACATTAAGGATTGCAGGCATCGCACTAGCATCCTGCCTTGAAAGAAACGCTTTATACTGGAAGTAATTTCCAGTTATATTTATACTGTTAGTAAGATTTGTAAAATAGGTACTAACAGTCCCATCAGGCCCAATAAATATTCCATCAGAGCAATTGGCAAGTGAACAATTCTTCACTTGAAAAGTAACATTAGTTTTAGCAATAAATCTTGCTAACCCTGCATTTCTTGCAACACTTCCATAAGAAGTATTTTGAGTAGTCCAAAAAATTCCACCGTTAGATGATTTGTAAACAATTGGTGTTGCACCATCATCTACAACAAAAATATTATTTTGTGAATCTACAGCAATAGCGTTTCCATTTTTAGATCCTGTATAGGTGCTATTAACAATAGTCCATGAAATTCCGCCATTTGATGATTTGTAAACTTTTGTTGTAAAAAGAACATATAAATTATTTTGGCTATCAACACTAATCCCTGTTGTAGATGAGCCACACGAGCCTCCGCAATAAGATGAATTTTTAAGGGTCCATAAGGAGCCGTTATTAATTGAGCTATAAACTTCTCCATTACCATCAACAATAAAAACAGATCCTGTTGAATTAACAGTCATACCTTTTGCATTAGCTCCACCACTATTAAAATTAGCTAAACTGCTCCAAGTTATTCCATCATCCATAGAAGTATGAACAACTCCGCTAGCTAAAACAGCATATATCCTATTCGTTGCAAAATCGCCCTCCCCATATAATAAAGTGCTTCCTCCAGCGAAAGTATCATTAACAATTATCCAAGTCGCTCCACCATCTCCCGATCTATATATCCTCTTTCCAGGAGTTCCTGAAAAAGAGATAAACAAATATTTTCCATTGGAAAAAATATCGTTTGTGTTTAAAGCCTGACTAACATAAGTCCCGTTCTTTAGAATCCAAACAACACCAAGATTAGAAGAAGAATAAATTGCTGCATCATTATCAACAGTATAAATTGACTCCCTTTGAGGCATTGCTCCACTCCAGTTAAGACCTACCAATCTTGCTGGATTGCCAGCATCAAAAATCCTGCTTGTAAATGCTCCTGATAAATTACTTCCTGTTAAAACAAGTGCACTTCCGTTATAAGTTGCGTTCACATAAGTGCCATTATTAAAATTGCTCTGGCTACTATCTAAAAATGTCAGCCCATATGTAAAAGCTGAAAAGATTATCACCAGGCTTATGGCTACAATTCCCCTTTTATCCATTATAAGATTAAAGAAAATGTTTTTATAAATATTCTCCTATTTAAGCAAAAAAGGCTTCGGAACCTATTTAAATAAAGTTCTCCTATTTGGTCAATGGAAAACGTTAAAATCTCCTTTTTAGGCACAGGAAATGCAGTCCCAACAGAGAAGCGTAACCATACTGCAATACTTTTAAGTTTCAAGAATGAAAACATTTTACTTGATTGTGGAGAAGGAACTCAAAGGCAATTCAAAATTGCAAGGATTAGTCCTAATAAGATTACTCGTATTTTAATAACTCACTGGCATGGAGATCATATTTTAGGTCTTCCTGGTCTATTCCAAACACTAGCCATGTCAGAGTATTCAAAAACCCTCCATATCTATGGTCCAAAAGGAACTAGCCATTATATTTCTCTCCTAAAAAATCTCGTAAATATTTCTATACCTATTGAAGTTAAAGAAATATCAGGAAAATTTTTGGAAACTCCTGATTTTTTCCTGGAAGCTCATCAAATGGAACATGGAATTGCAACTTTAGCTTATAGTTTAGTTATCAAAGACCAAATTAGGATAGATAAAGCAAAAATAAAAAAATTAAAGCTTCCTAACTCTCCACTTTTGGGAAAACTTCAGCAAGGTCAGGACATAATAATAAACAATAAAAAAATTAAGTCAAAAAGCGTTACTTATCTAGAGAAAGGAAAGAAAGTAACAATCATACTAGATACGTCTTTTACAAACAAAACAATAGATTTAGCAAAAAATTCTGACTTACTTATCTGTGAATCTACTTTTTCAAAAGAAGAAGAAAGTAGAGCCAAAGAATATAAGCATCTTACATCAGTGCAAGCCGCCACCATTGCTAAAAAAGCAAAAGTAAAACAACTTATCTTAACACATATCTCTCAACGTTATGAAAATAACCCAGAAATAATAGAAGGAGAAGCAAAAAAGATTTTTAAAAATACAAAAATAGTAAAAGATTTTGATTCATTAATAGTTTAATATTATAAATACTCTCAAAGTAAAATCGGTCAGCGATAGGTTTAAATATCCATCATAATCAGTGCTGATATGGTGAACGGAATCGAGAGACCACTAGACCTTTTGAATCAATCTAAAGGTAAAGAAGTTCTTGTACAGTTGAAAGGCGAGAAACAATTTGTCGGAAAGCTTTTAGCGTTTGATATGCACATAAACGTTGCATTAGATAATGCTAAAGAAATTCAAGACGGTGAATTCAAGAAAAATATTGGACTAACCTTTTTGCGTGGAGATACGATTATATTTATTTCACCCGCATCAACTTCGCTTGATAAA
>JAUSKH010000080.1 GCA_030647095.1 Nanobdellota archaeon
AAATAAGAGCATTCACAAACATAGAACTTAATAAACCTACAGCAGAAGGTACAAATAAAATAAAAGAATATCTCAAGCCCTTTTTCCTTTTATTATCGAACTCAGCTTCAGGAACAGCTCTATTTACTACCAAATCAGAAACCTTAAAGTCTGAATACATACTGTTCTCACTTATATGATCACAGGTTATAAGTGTTATTTGCCTATTCATTTTATGTAACTTTACAAGCTCTTTAACGTAAAATTCAGATAAATATGGAGAAACTATTTTCACAGAAGTCTTTGCATTTCTTATTGCATTCATAACTTCTTGACCAGCTTCTCTACCAATATAAATACTAGATTCCCCGCTAAATGTTTTCATGAACTAATAATATATGAGTATTTATAGATTAAATACTTTATATTTACTCCCTAAAAAGATTAAAATTTAAGCAGCCATACCTGAGGATCTTCTTCTATTTTCTCTTTCATTCATTTCCTTTAAGTCTTCACTATCATTCTCGTATTCTCCCTTTTCTACAGGAAATAGATTCTTAGCTATCTCTAAGTAGTATGGTCTAAGGTTATCTTCCCATATATCGTTTCTCCTGCCTTCATTAGTTTCCTTATCATATTCTTCTTCAGCTTTCTTCAGACCATCTTTAATTAGCACTCTAACTTTATTCTCGTCTAGTTCTCCCTCTGCTGTTGACAAGTACTTGCTTAATATCTGGTTCTTTATTTGGGAATCTCTTCTAAATGTCTTTAACACAAAACCCCCATCACCCAAAAGTTGTTTTATTACTTTCTTAGCAGTATCAGATAAATTTCTAGATTCTATCTTCTTTGCAACATAAGATCTAATAGCAGATGTATGTTCCTCTCCTTCCTTATTCTCGATTTCCTGCATAGATTTTACGTCTCCTATCAAATTTGCTAAAGAATCGTGATCTCTGTCGCCTGTATTATATAATCTAATAGAAAAAAGTAAACGTTGAAGTGCTTTCCCATTTAACTTATCAAACATTTCATCAAAGTTTGTTTTAGTGTATTTTGCTAAAGCATCCAAGCTACCATCATAAAAGGTTTTAGCCATTCTAGCTACTGATTCAGGAGCCATGCCAGAATGGAAACTTGAGTCTCCTGTAAGGAGCCTTGATAGTTTTTCTCTTGCGCTTAAATCAAATGGCTTCTCCTTTAGAGTATTCGCATATTTCTCCAAATCGTTGAAAGAATCTTGCGCCCTTAAGAATTCTTCTCTATTATATCTTTTATTAGGAGAAATAGGATTATAAATGAATGGAGAACTATCTAGATTATGACCCAATTCACCTTCAAGTTGTGATCTTTGCTCTTCATGTCTTTCAACCATACTTTATCTATAAATAAAAGGTATTTAAATCTTTCTATTGTGTATACTTAGTAGTAGTAACAATATAGAACTATGAGACTCCACCTAATGGAGGAATATCTTCTTTTTTATCGCCTTTGCCTGAAGAATTATATTCATTATTATCATCTTCTAATTCTTTTAAAACTAATTCTTCTATGTCCTCGTTGTCAACTTGCTCCATCTCAATCTTAGAAACTATGGGCTCGTTATTACTCTGAATAAAAGATAAATTATCAGATTCTTTGGAATCACTTTCGCCCTCAAGACGTGCCACAAGCTGGCTTATTTTTTGAGCAGCATCTGCATTTACAGAAATGCTGTCTATACCTTCCTTGATTAAAATTGTAACCACATCTTCCCTGCTTCCTGCCTGTCCGCAAATACTTGTTTCAACACCATACTGCTTACAGACTTTTATTACATGTATTAAAGAATTAATAACAGCAGGATGTGCTTCATTATATAGATTCTGAACTTCAGCATTATTCCTGTCAATAGCAAGGGTATATTGTGTTAAATCGTTTGTTCCAAAACTAATAAAGTCTAGTCCTTCTTTGCATATATCTTCTATTATCTGCACAGCTGCAGGTGTTTCTACCATGATTCCTATTTTTACATTTTTAGGAAGTCCAACCTCTTTAGCCAATTCTTTTGTCTTCTGAATTTCGGATACACTAATTACTTGAGGAATCATAAAACCTATTTTCTTCTTTGGAAAATCATCTGCAACTTCCTTAACAGCTATTAATTCTGCTTTCAATATTTCCAAATGCTTTACATTAAATCTTATACCATGATCTCCCAACATAGGGTTCCCTTCCACTTCCTGAGGAGCTCCTTCAAGATGTCTATATTCATCACTTCTTATATCTGAAGAACGCACCCATACTTCATTGAAGTGTTCTACTATTTTTGATACTCCTTCAGAAATAAGAGAAATATAATCATTTATTTTATTATCTTGAACGAATTTTGTTGGATGTTTTCCTCCTTCAGCAATAATACCTTCAAGTCTAAGAAGACCTACCCCTTGAACCCCCGATTTAGCTGCTCTTTCTGCAAAATCAGGCAAGTCTACAATAACTTTTATTTTTGTTTTTGTAGGAACAACTGGCAAAACTTCTGCAAGATGCTCCTCACCTTTTCCTTCAATTACTTTTCCTTCATTTCCATCTACAGTTATTATATCTCCATCTTGTAAGCTTGCAGTTGCCCTTTCTGTTCCAACAACTGCAGGTATTCCCATTTCTCTTGAAACAATAGCAGCATGCGAAGTAATCCCTCCTTCATCAGTAACTATACCAGAAGCACGTTGCATTGCTACGACCATATCTGGACTCGTCATTTTTGTAACTAAAACATCTCCTTTCTTTACTTTTTCAAGATCAGCTAAAGTATAAACTAATTTAACAATGCCAGAAGCAACACCAGGACTCGCACCCATACCAGAAAGAAGCACCTTCCCTTTTATGTTACTTTTCTTACTTTCCTTATAAAAAGTAGTAATCGGTCTAGACTGAACAATAAAGATATTATCTCCTTCAATAGCAAACTCTATATCCTGAGGTTTTTTATAATGCTCTTCAAGTTGCTTGGCATACTGAGCCAATAATTTTATTTCGTGATTATTAAGAACTTGTTCCTTAGCTTTTTCTTTATCTAATGAAATAGTTTCCGTCTTTCCTTTCTTATTTTTTATAATAGCTATTTTCTTGTCAGTTACTTTTACTTCTTTAATATCGAACTCCTGAGAAACAACATAGTGGTCTGGCTTTATCTGCCCAGAGACTATTCCTTCACCTAAACCCCATACAGCCTCTATAACAATTGTCTTTTCAGAACTTGTTGGATTTTGTGAGAAAATCACTCCTGATTTTTCTGAATTTATCATTTTCTGTACTACAACTGCAAGATAAGTTTTTGCATGAGAAAATCCTTTTTTCTCCCTGTAGTAAATTGCTCTTGAAGTAAACAATGAAGCAATACATTCTTTTACCTTCTGTAATAATTCTTGTATTCCTCTA
This sequence comes from Nanobdellota archaeon, assembly GCA_030647095.1. Classification (GTDB taxonomy): domain Archaea; phylum Nanobdellota; class Nanobdellia; order Pacearchaeales; family GW2011-AR1; genus UBA73. The sequence continues at coordinate 3,400 of JAUSKH010000080.1, forward strand.
ACGTTTAGGAAAGATTCCTGTTGTCCTGCAAAACTTGCCTCTGCCAAATCTTCAGTAGTAGCTGAACTTCTTACTGCAACAAATACTTCTTCATGTGACTCTTTAAGTAAATCAGGAGCAGAATCTAAATTATTTAGCTTTTGTTTATCTATACTAAGTATATCATAAGCCTCCTCGATAGCTTCTTTAAATTCTTCCGGCAACTCAGTACTCTCAATCAAAGACCTAATCTTTTTAGAAGCATTATTTAATGCTTCAGTATTATCAACATTTATTCCATTCAAAACTGTTTGTATCTTATTTTCTATCCCTGTTTTTTTAATAAAAGAAGCGTAAGCCTGTGCAGTTATAATAAATCCTGGAGGAATCGGCATCTTAATATTATACATTTCAGCAAGGCTTGCTCCCTTCCCACCAGCTATAGATACATCTTTATTACTTAATTCAGAAAACCACTTAATTAACTCTACCTCTTTTTCTCGCATTTTTCTTAAAAGTGAGAGTAGTTAATAAACATTGCTCTGAAATCTAAGCAACTTTCTGAAAACTAATTTTTGTTCTACATGGCAATTTTGATTTTATTTTGGAAAGAGTCTCCCTTGCAAAACGCGCTGCTTTTTCATTTGTGCATGAAACAAAAAATATTTCTTTGCCTTCTTTCACTATAGCTGCTCTTCCTATAACAATTCCAAAAGAATGTTTCATACCACTAGATAAACGGTCCGCACCAGCTCCAGCAGCCGTCTTGTTTTCTCTCAAAATGTGATGAGGGTAAACTTTAACTGCTAAATAATATTCTCCAGGAATTTCTAAATCAAGCATCTTGTTAACATACATTCTAGATGCTTCTAATGCGTTATCTCTCATCTGTACTTTCTCATCTGAAATTAGCCTTACAATAAATTTATGCTTTCCTGTTGTATATGCTTTCATATCTCCCATAGAATATTTAGCCATCTTATTTGGAGGATTTACTTTAATGTATGTCTTACTTTTTACCCTAGAAGTCCTTGTATAAGGTCTTAATTTCTTCTTTGAATATGCTAATGCTTTTCTAAGTGCCATTAAGCTTTTCCCCCTTAGTCTTTGCAGTAGAATCTTTAACTTGAATTTCCGTTGTTATAGCCTGCCCAGGAAGACCTTTTTCAAATATGGCTCTAACAAGTCCATTATTTCCATGAGCATCGCTTATTTTTCCACTAATAACCTTGCCACCAGAACTAGTCCATTCTACCATTTTTCCAACTACTTTCTTAGCTTCTTCCCTCTTTGTAAAACCAAGGTCAATAAGATAGTGCTTCTCGTGTATAATCTTCTTTCCCCTTCGAAATTGTATAACTATGCCATTCATAAACTCCCTTAGAAAAGAGGGTTTAAAAAGGTTATTGGGAATTTTTCTAAAGGATTTTGCTCTACCTAAAATAAATTATCTGTTTAATGTCTACAATTTATAATTAACTGTGTAGGGGTAACATATACAAAGGTTTAAATAAGCTATATTCCAAACACAAACATGGTAGAAACAAATTATGGAATAATAAAACACGAAGAGCCACAATTACCAGTGATAAGTTTACTTAGAGTTCCTCATAGAAATGGAGAATTAATTGTTAGTTATCCTGCTTTCGGCCCTAATAGTTACAGAAATAACATAAAACAAATGCAGAATGAATATTTTCATTCCCAAACATTGTCAAAGATTACTTTCAAAGAGCCAACCACTCCCGAGTCTATTTCAGCAGCAGCTTATGATTTTGAGAACCTTGCCATGCCCCAAATTTTCAATCCAAGATGGCTACAGGCTGGAAGAATTTTAAAAACTCCAGAAGGAGTTGTTGCTAATCCTCTTAGAGATGCTGAAGGAAAGGTTATCGTAGATAGTAAACCAATAAGAAATTTAATAGATAACTCCAAGAAGGTTAAAGTAGGAAAGGGACATATTTATCTTGGGGAGAATGATTTTGGCTTTGCAGAATATGACTCGTTTGTCCAAGGGGTACAAGATTGTGATAGTTTTACAGAAGGTGGATTAGCTCTAATATTAGAGCATACAGAAGGAATAGCTCAAATTCTTAGAAAGATAGTATCTCCTAAAAATTATAAAAGAGGAGTAAATATATTTTCATTTGACAAAGTTAACGAGTCTATTGAAAAGGTGGTTGGCTTGGTCTCCTACAGGTTTCTCGACTACTACAGGTTGTTTGTTGGTGACGTCGACTGGCTCGGCGGCGACGTTGGTTATGCTTTTGGGGTGTTAGATTCTGGCAAAGACTTCAACTCGTGAGAGTTGAATGTATTAGAGATTTAAATCTCTAAGCCAGCGCGAAAAAAATCTAGACATATTTATTAATCCTTTATTTCTAATTATATAGTCTTAGTATAGTATATTTACTGTGCTAGGGCCACATGCCGTTTAATAGCTCTCTTCATTGAGACATAAAATACAATCGCAACATATAGTAAGCTATGAAATACCTATAAGGACTGAGCTGAACCATGAAATGATGGTGAAAATTTGATTAAGTGGCTACATAGCTGGTTGTTGGCTTGAACTCCAACAGGAATCTCGACAACAACAGGTTGAATGTTGATGACAACAACTGGATCGACAACAACGATGGTTATGCTTTTGGAATGGCTCTAGCAACTAAGATATTAAGAAAATGGAAAGTTACAATAATCTCTATAATAAAATTATTTCTTTTGAGAATCTTATTATAGCTTGGAAAAAAGCAAGAAAAGGAAAAACTAAAAAATCTTATGTTATTGACTTTGAAAAAGAATTGTTTTATAATTTATTGGCACTGCATTACGAGTTGAAATATGAAACCTATTATCCCAGACCATTAGAAACTTTTATTTTGCGGGATCCAAAAACACGCAGAATAAGCAAGTCAGATTTTAGAGATAGGATTATACATCATGCCATTGTAAATATTTTAGAGCCTATTTTTGATAAGACCTTTATCTATGATTCATGCGCAAATAGAAAAGGCAAAGGAAATCTATTTGCTTTGCAAAGGCTCCACTATTTCATAAGAAAAGTGTCTAGAAATGGTTTAGTTGCAAAAAATACATTTAGGGATTCTAATTATGTTGTGGGATATTGCTTAAAGGCAGATATAAAACATTATTTTAAAGAGGTTAATCGTGATATCTTAGTTAAAATAATAAGAAAAAGGATAAAAGATGAGAAAGTTATATCCTTGATAAATAAAATACTGAATAATAGACCAGCAAAATCGGGGGGGGGGGCGAACGTCACAAAGGAATGCCTCTTGGCAATTTAACCTCCCAGTTCTTTGCTAATATTTACCTAAATGAACTCGACCAGTTTGTAAAACATATTTTAAAGGCTAAACATTACATAAGATATGTTGATGATTTTATTATTCTTCATGAAAATAAGCAACAATTAGAAAAATGGATTCTAGAAATTAATAATTTCCTCTCCAATAAATTAGACTTAGAATTACATCCAGATAAGTCCAAGATTATTGCTCTTTCTCATGGTATCGATTTCGTTGGTTTCAGAAATTTTTACTATTACACACTATTAAGAAAAAGGAATATCAGAAAGATGTATAAAAAGATAGAAAGCTTTTCCAATGAAGAGATTAGCTATAGGGGGTTAATAGAAAGTTTTCAAGGCTGGAGAGCTTATTCAAAATGGGCAAACACATTCAAATTGCAGAGAAGGGTACTAAAGCAGATTCAAGCAATTAAGAAGAATTCCAAAAGAGATTTAATTGACAAATATCTGATATAAAAATCGCATAAATAACCTTTAAATACAACGAAAACTAATAAATCCAAGAGGTGATATTCAGTGGCGTTAGATTTATTTCTTGAATTAAGTATAGTTATAATTGCAGCATTGCTTATTGCTCTTATAACTGTTCTTCTAAAACAGCCAATGATTATAGGTTATATTATAGCTGGTTTGATAATCGGTCCAGCCATGTTTAACTTCGTTGGGCAGGAAACAAATATAGGAATTTTTGCAAAGCTAGGCGTAACTCTTCTTCTTTTCACAGTTGGGCTAAATCTTAATCCAAAATCTATCAAAGAAGTTGGTAAAGTTGCAATCATAGCAGGAATTGTACAAATAGTTTTTATCTTCCTAGTTAGCCTATTTATATCGAGACTTTTAGGATTCACAATTCTCACCTCTGCATATATCGGTGTCGCTCTTGCTTTTAGTAGCACTATAGTAGTAATGAAATTACTCTCTGATAAAACTGAAACAGAATCTCTTCACGGAAGAATAGCCATGGGTATACTTATTGTACAAGATATTGTTGCAGTAATTATTCTCTTGCTTATTTCATCTTTCGCAGGAAAATCACAAACCCTAACTTCCATTGCATTTAATACATTTTTCAGAGGAGCAAGTCTTTTAATAATATTATTTTTCATCGGTTTCTATCTTCTACCTCCATTAACAAAATTCGCAGCAAAATCTCAAGAGCTTCTTCTTCTATTTTCTCTTGCATGGTGTCTTGCACTAGCTTCTCTTTTCTATTACTTTGGCTTCTCAGTTGAAATTGGAGCTTTATTAGCAGGAGTAACTCTATCTCTTTCCCCATATAGATATGAAATGAGTTCTAGATTGAAGCCAATAAGAGATTTCTTTCTTCTGATCTTCTTTATCATCTTAGGTTCACAAATAACATTCGTTAATTTAAATCAATATGTAGGAGCAATACTAGCTTTTGCAGCAATAATTTTCATAGGAAAACCTTTGATTATAACCCTAGTAATGGGAATAATGGGTTATACAAAAAGAAATAGTTTCCTATCAGGTTTAGCACTCTCACAAATAAGCGAATTCTCATTTATTATTATTGCACTAGGTGTAAGTTTTGGTCACATTCCTATAACAATAATCCCACTAATTACAATTATTGGTTTAATAACAATAGCAGGCTCGTCATATGAAATACTATACTCCAACGCTATTTATAACACTCTCTCCAAATATCTCTCTCTATTCGAAAAAAGAGGGAAAAAAGTTGATGAAACTAAATATCATGGAGACAATACTCATGAAATAATTCTCTTTGGTTATAATAGAATAGGCTATGATTTACTAGAATCTATTAAAAAATTAAAAAGAAATTATCTTGTAGTAGACTATAATCCAACCACAATAATCAAACTAGCAAAAGAGGGTGTGGAATGTAGGTATGGAGACGCTGATGATGCAGAATTATTGGACGAATTGAATGTAACAAAATCTAAAATGATAATATCAACTATACCTGACTTTGACACTAATTTATTACTAATAAGTAAAATTAGAGAAACCAATAAGACTTCTGTTATAATTGCAGTTTCACACCAAATAGAAGAAGCAATAAAACTTTACGAGCAAGGAGCAACATACGTCATTACTCCGCACTTTCTTGGAGCACACCACACTTCTAGTCTTATTGAAGAATACGGTCTTAATATGAATAAATTCTTACAAGAAAAGAAAGTGCATCTAAAAAATCTAAAATCCAGAAGAGAAAGAGGTCAAGAACACCCTCGTTATGATATAGAAAGGAAATTATAATCCTATAAAGAGATTTCCTAAGCCTTCGCTATCCCCACAGCAAGCTGATGGGGTATTACGCTCGGCTTCAGGACGGAAATCTCGAATACACGTGAGAAAACTGTAGATTTCTCCCGGTTCCATCAAGATGCCAAAGCATCTTGAATGCCCAAGATTTGCAATCTCCAGCAAATCTTGCTGTCCCCAAACCAAGACAAACCCGAAGGGTTTGGTGATTTGTCAAATCGGACGACGCAGCAAAGCTACGGGGTATTAAACCCAATTTGACAATAAAGAAATTGTGGCTATTAATTTCTAACTTTCTTTTTGGAAAAACTCGTTAGGAGAAGTATTAAACCCCAAAAAGAAAATAAAGAAATTAAAAGTCTGGTCTAAACATTCTATAACTTACAACTCTATCTATTCCATTATTATCTATTATTCTCATATGGAGATGTCCGTTTGGTATGTATATTTCAGGATTTTCTAGAAGTTCGTAAGGTTTACCTTCTGTTAGACTTGGAGAATATTCTTTTTTAGTGGTAGGTAGAGTTATATTAGAAGATTCTTTCTTTTTTTCAGTATACCCTTTATCTTTATCTTTTATTTGATCTTGAGTAGGATTATCTTTTGATTTTTTTGATAAACTATCTCCTTCAATATATCTTACTATATTTCCTTTTTCCAATTCAAATATCCTTTTTAATCTTTCTTTTAAATCTGAACTGATTGGATCGCTTTCTTTTATTTTTTGCAGATAAAATATAAGATCATAGAAATTATTTATTTTATCTTTTTTGACTAGAGAGGTTATTTGTCCAATAGTATACATAAAAATTTTATTCTCTCTGCCTGTTAATTTATCAAACCAAGATACTATTTTTGGACTGTTTACTTTGGATTCTAAGCCCATTGATCCCATTGAATCCATTGAATCCATTGTTGACATGGTTAAACTAGGTGTAATTAGTTTATAATAATTGTTATACTTTTATGCATGCTGCTGCGTTATAGTGATTACAGAAAATCAGGATAATTGAGTTATCTTTAGTTCCTAATTTTCTGTCTGGAGAATTCGAATAAATGGCAACACAATCAATCGAATTCTCCATAACTTTAATTTTCGGACTTCTTTAAAGTTAACCCCTATCTTGACATAACATTAATAATCGGAAAAAGGAAGTTATTTCCTATAACTATAAAAAGCTTGTTTATTTGTGGAAGGAATGGAACTTCAGGAACTTAAAAAAAATTATGATGTTTTGGCTAAGAAGTATAAATTACCTAGTTTTAGCGAGCTGAATGAAGATTTTGAAATTGAAAAGATTGAAAGAGAAAGCGATTCTTTATTAAGAATTATTAGAAAAATGATGATGGAGAAAATAGTTAACTCCCTTGGTTTTGTTGAGATGTTACTTACTACTATGAACGCTCCAAGAATGTATCTTACATTTATTAAATCTATGACAAGTGAAGATAAAAAACGCTTAGAAAATATGTATGATTTATTAACTGGTTTAAGCATGGAATCTCTTGGTCGTGAGATTGAATATAGTGAGAAGAAGGAAGCAGAATTAATTGTGAAGACTTCTAAAACATGGAATTCTATTAAGCCTGATTTTAAAATGATTATAGAAGAAATAAATCATCCTAAGAATTATCAAGTTAAGAAAGAGAGAAGTTATTTCGGTTGATTTAAAATAGGTGTTGTAGAGCAATAAAGAATAAATAGCCTTCTTGTAATTATTCTCTATGATGACCTTGACTGACATAGAAAAACCTGATATAAATAAAAAATTAGCCTTGCACGTTTTTAATACTATGTCTGATAGTGCAACTCTTGCATCTTTTGTTGAAGGTTTGCGTTCAGATGCTGGTTATGGGGCAGGATTGAATGTTTATAAGGATGAAAAAGTCAGAGGGAAATATCTATTAGAAAGGCATAATGGCGAACAGAATATTGATTCTGGAACTGTAGAGATTATGGAAAATCAAATTTGGGTTGGCAAATATACTGGTCTTATTGAGGGCGTGTTAAGAGGAAATAGAATTCCTTATCAATTAGGAGTATTACATATTAGTGTAGGAGAGATAGGTACTCGTAAAAAGCCTTATGATGTGAGTGATGTTATAGAAGTGACTTATACACCTAAAGATAAGTAGTTATTTATTATTTAACAATTCAAATATTTCTTCCAATGAAATCTCAATTACTGAAGCAGGCATTTTTATTCCCCATTGCCTAAGTGTTTCTGGATGTAGTTCTCCGATATAACCTATATCTTTATTGTTGACTTTGATTGAACCTGTACGACCCTCTATTAAATTAGGATGAGAGGATTCTGATAGTTCATATTTTATGCCTAACATGCTTGTAAGATAATCTATAATCTGTTTCATTTCAGTAAAGTTTGCAGGTGATGAAATTATTATGAGGTGTTCTGACTCAAGGATGCCTGTTTCAGTTTTATCTTCTTTGTCTAGAGAGAAGACTGTTCCTATTTCAAAGAATTTTTGAGGATATTCATTATCTTTATTTTCTTTTAGAATTCTTAGGGAAGGTATGAGAAGATTTTGACGTAGAAATTTATATTCTGTTTTTGAGTCAATTACTTCTATTTTTTCCTTTAATTTTGATAGTTCTGCTTCGCGAGCTTTTATAAGATGATATGAGGAGGTTTCTAAAAGCCCTAAACCAGTTAATATTTGTGCAATTTTATTTGTTATTTTACTTTCTTTTGTTTCTTCTCCTATTGTTGCAACTTTTGGTATTTGAGGAATTAGACGATCGTAACCATATGCTATTGCTATATCCTCTATTATGTCTACTTCATGGAGTATATCAACGCGCCAGGCTGGTACAAAAACTGTTTTATTTTTATATTCATAACCCATTTTTGGAAGTAGTTTTATAATATCTATTTCTTTAAGAGTTAGACCAAGAAGTTTGTTTACATTATTTAATGAAATTTTTATTTTATCAGGAGTTAAATCTGGAGTTATATAGGTTTCTTTATTTTCATATTGGAGTTTCATTGCGTAAATTGTACCACCCATTTCTGCTAAAGTAGTTATTATTATGTTTAGTGTTTTTTTAAGTGTTTCAAAATGCCAACCTGAACATTCTATAAATATATCTGTTGTTTGTTCTGTTATCTTGCCTGTATCGTGGCTATTTATTATGGGTGGCATTGAAATAATATTACCTTTTGAGTCTGTGAAGACAGGAAACTTTTCGTAGCCTTCGAGTAAATGTGCATAAGTTCTTCCTGTAGGATGTGATTGTAATATTTGCTGGCCAGTCATTTCACGTTCTGCTTCTAAAGGTATGAATTTTATATCGGAGGGTTTTCTTGCTTCATAAATTATAGGCAGATTTATCTTTTCTAGTGGATAGATCCCAATTGCAACCTTTTTTCTGTTTCTGCCTATAGTGGTGTGCAATTTTTCTTGTAGATCTATTACTTCTTTGATGCGGGAATCATCAAATTTAAGATTTTTTACAATTGCACA
>JAUSKH010000083.1 GCA_030647095.1 Nanobdellota archaeon
CTTGACTCTCTTAAACGCCTCTTCAAAATCTTCTCTAGTAACTTCTTTTGCATCAATATTATTTCTCAATGCATTCAATGCAGCCTCTCTTACCAAAGATTCTACATCAGCACCTACAAATCCGTCAGTAAGGCGTGCTAGCTCGTTAAGATTAACATTCTTTAGAGGAGTTTTCTTTGTATGTACCTCTAAAATCTTAATTCTACTAGATTCATCAGGAACATCTACTAAAATTATTCTATCGAATCTTCCAGGTCTCAATAAAGCAGGATCAACCATATCTGGTCTGTTCGTAGCACCAATTACAGTGACATCCTTCAAATCTTCTAAACCATCCATTTCTGCCAACAGCTGATTCAAAACCCTATCAGTTACTTTTGTCCCTGCATCTAATCCTCTTCTTGCTGCAAGAGCATCTACTTCATCAAAGAAAATCACGCAAGGAGCGACTTGTCTAGCACGCTCAAATACTTTTCTAACTCCTTCTTCCGACTTACCAACCCACATACTTAACAAGCTAGGTCCTTTAATATGGATAAAATTAGATTCGGACTCTTTCGCAACTGCCTTTGCCAATAAAGTCTTACCTGTTCCAGGTGGTCCATATAATAATATTCCCCTTGGAGCTCTTATTCCCAGTCTTATAAAACTATCATGATGACTAATAGGCCATTCAACAGCCTCCTTCAAGTCCTGCTTTGTTACTTCCAAACCACCAACATCATCCCATGAAACATTTGGAGTCTCAACAAATACCTCTCTCATCGCACTTGGTCGAACAACTTTCAAAGCGTCTTCAAAATCTTCTGCCTTAATAAACATCTTATCCAAAATTTCTTTAGGAATTGGATCGTCACTCTCTAAATGCAATTCAGGCAACATCTTTCTTAAAACATTCATCGCAGCTTCTTTTGTTAAAGCAGAAACATCAGCTCCAACAAATCCATGAGTCTTAGCAGCTAATTCTTCAAGTGTTCCTTCCATAAATATAAATCTTAGTTTTTCTTGGTCTTTTACTCCAAAACTCTTATATATTTTTTCATCTTTTTTCTCTTCTCCTGTAAATTGAGAAACAATTTTCTTAAGATAAGATAATAATTCATAATTTTCTTCTATCTCTTTGTTTAGATTACCCCTTTTTTCAGAATCTATAAATTTTTTCATATCTTCTTGTATTGATTCCACTCTGTTCATGATTAAGTTTATTTTCCTTTCTAGATAATTTTTCTTTACTGACGGAACAAGTGGCATTCCTCTTGTATGTATTTTCAAAATATCCAGTCTACCTTCTTTTCCAGGTACACAAATTTCTATCTCTCTATCGAATCTTCCAGGTCTTCTCAATGCAGGATCAACAGAATTCAACCTGTTAGTAGCACCAATTACAACAACCTTTCCTCTAGACTTAAGACCATCCATCATAGTTAATAATTGAGAAACAACTCTTCTTTCTACTTCTCCTTGAACTTCCTCTCTTTTTGGAGCAATTGCATCAAGCTCATCAAAAAAGATTATACTAGGAGCATTCTTCTCAGCTTCTTCAAAAATATCTCTAATCTTCTTTTCGCTCTCCCCATAAAACTTACTCATTACTTCTGGTCCGTTCAAGAAAATAAAGTTTGCTTCAGATTCATTAGCAACTGCTTTTGCCAATAAAGTCTTACCTGTTCCAGGTGGTCCATGCAATAAAATTCCTTTGGGAGATTCAATGCCAAGCTTCTCAAATATCTCTGGATGTTTCAAAGGCAACTCCACCAGTTCTCGTATTTTTCTAAGTTCTTCTTTCAAACCACCAATATCTTCGTAAGCAATTTCAGGTAAAGCATCTTCTGAAATCTCAACAGCCTTCGGATTCAGAACTATTTCAGTATCCTCGTTAATAACGCATACCTGGTTTGGTGAATTAGAAATCACAACAAATCTGATTTGCTGGAAACTTGGAAAACCCATAGATCCACCGCTACCACCAAACAAATCTTGTAAATCACCAAAAAAATCAGGGAATCCATCGGATGCAGCATCACGTCTTCTGTGCATTCCTCCCAAAGCAATAATATCTCCCTTGAAAACAGGTCTTCCAAGCAAACCATTCTTCAACATCTCAGGATCAGCATGAACCATAATTCCTTTCTGTACTGGCGCAATAACTACTCTTGTAGCAGGTTTTACATTTGCCTTTTTTACTATAATATTTTCTCCAACACTAGTCTTTGCATTTCTTCTTATAAGTCCGTCGATCCTAATAATATTCTCCCCTACATCAGCAGGATAAGCTCTATCAACAATCGCAAGAGTTTCTCTATTTCCTTTTATTGAAATAACATCTCCTCGCGTAAGTCCCATATTTCTCATAAGTTGGGGATCAATTCTAGCTATCCCTTTGTAAACATCATCCTGTAAAGATTCAACTACCTTTAATCTTACTTCTTTTGTCTCATTAGCTTTATTTGCCATATTCTTCCTCCTCACCCATCTCATCCATGAATTTAAGACTCAATCTTCCAAAGTCTTCAAAACCTAATCTTACCATATCACTCGTATGCTTCTGCACAGCATTTTGCATTTCATTCATAAATTCAACAATCTCCTTAGGTATACTTATAGCATGACTATTTCCAACCATGCGTAATTTAACAGTAAATGTTTTATTTCTTATATTATTATAATGATTCAAATTATTTAAATCCGCCGGATGAATTATCGTATCTCCACAGCTAGTACATTTCACAGCTCTAAGTTGAAGCCCGCCCCTCTCAGCTATTCCTAGCTTCATCTCAACATCGCATTTCTTACAGATTATCTTCGCATCAAATATGTCGCTCATCTTTATGTTTATAAGGTATTTATGTATCCTTCCTTGTATACACCTATAGGTATATACAACTTATATTTAAATCTTTCTGTAATGTTAAGTCCACTTCATAACATAAACAATTCTCTTGCTTCAGGAATGAAATTCCTGAGAGTGCTCAAGACATCAAGATTCCTTTAGGAATCTTGAGTGCATTCAGGATATCAATCTTGATGATTAGTAAATTCTTGACATAAAATAAATCTTGAATAATCATCTATAAAGATACTCTTATGGTTCAATTGTAAAACTAGTTGTTTGATTGACTGAATTACCTGCTTTATCCGAGACCATAATATTCAATTCATGTGTACCAGGACAAAAACTTCTGATAACTACACACCTTTTAACATTTAACCTTGTACAAAGCAAATTTATAGACATTTTTGCTTGCCCACAGGTGTTTGAATCTTGATAAGTTATCTTATCAAAGTTATCCTCGATTACATCAAAGATTAACTTTGCTGTTCTTCCAGATACTATCGGGTCCTGTACAGATATTACCGGAGGTGTTATATCCACTTTAACTTTTGTTTTTGCACTTTGAACAGTACTTGCCCCATCAGATACGGTAAACCAATACCAAATATACTGCCCATCAAGTTCACTAAGGCTAACATTATTAAAATCGCAATGCTGATTCATTCCAGCAGGACAATCATATCTTAAACTAGCATTGAGATTATCAATCAACCCATAGGAAAGATTTACAAGTTTTAGGTTTCTTTTTCCATTACTAAAGTTATTTTTATTATAACTTACACTAAAAAGAGAGCCGTTTGTTATTGAATTAATTGGAGGATATAATTTTTTAATAACTGGTTTTCTACTATCTACTGAAAAGTTAACTAGTTTAATATCACTATCGGCGTTATTTCCATCAACCGCTTTAAATGCAACAAAATTATTTCCTTCCCTCATACTAATTTTTTTCATACAATTTAAATCTTTTTTCGGACATATTTTAATCCAGTTGCCTGAACTATTCATATCCGCATAATAAAAAATACTGCTACTATTTGTATTTAACTGAACATTGATTAGAGTTGTGTTGTAAGCTATTCCTTCTGTAGGATTTATAACTGTCAAGGCGGGTTCTACAGCAACCACTAGATGTAACATAAAGAAAAATCCTACCATAATTAGGGCTATTTTTTTAAATATCATTCTATAACTACCTTTCAAAGATATATATTAAATAATAACCTTAGTATTATATAAAACTTACTTACTACTTATTATTAATGAAAATTTAAACTTTGGACTGAACCACGTAACATTTATCAACCCCTTATCCTCTATAAAAACATGAAACTCCCAAATAAAAACTCCCTAAATAAGGTGAGCAAAAGAATAAAAGAAGAAATTGATAATACGCTAAAACGCTCTCCTTCATATAAAAAATTAGAAAGAGATTTAGCAGAAACAAAGAAGGAGCTTGCAGCAATCCAACAAAAAACAGCTGAAAATACTAACCCACAAGTAGAATACGAAAGAAGAATCTCACAAATAGAACAAAAAGCTCAAGAGCGTGAAGCAAATTATTTAGAACAAATAGAACTACTGAAGCAACTTAGAGCACCAAGCGTTCTAGAAGCTCTTGCAAAAAGTCCAAAAGCATTTGGAGAGTACAATATTCCTGGGCTTGTTATAGCTGCCTATGAAGATATAAAAAACCACTATCAAACTACAAATGAAGAAAACGAAATACTCAAAGATGAAAATAAAAAAATAAAAGAAAATATTCTTAATTTTGCAGCCTCTATAGTCCAACAACAAAGATTACCTCTCGCACTTTACACAATCGAAGGCGCGCCAGTTTATCTGGCTCCGACATTCCAAAAAAAACAGAAACAATATGAAAAAAGTAGAGATAATAAATTTAACAATGATATTAGTGAAATATTTTCCATAGAAGAAATAAAAGAGAAATTAGTTGGTGGCTATACAATCAAAAAACAAATAGGTCCATATACAGGAATTGTAAGTGTATACTCTTTAGGAATTGCGCATGAGTCCTACACTCCAAATACATACATCCTTGTGCAACTTATACCGCAAAAAACAAAAGAAACCAAAAAAAGATACAGCTTACTTAAAAGTGCTCAAAAAAATGCAAAAAAAGCGCTCAATAAAAGCGTGCAAACCATCAATGAAGCATTACACGGAGACGCAACACAACTACCACAAATTAACACTACATAATTCAAACATCAGGACATAAATTTATTAATTGATTTTTCTTAAAAGTAAGATGAAATTACTGCAAGACGCAGAATCAATAAAAGAGGTTGAAGAAGACGTTTCTGGTTCGTCAAAAAAAATAGTTCACGAAAAACAGAAAGCTCTGAAAAAAAGTATCGTTGAAGGCTCTACTACAAGCATTTCAGATAGCATTGGTGCGACATACGTTCCCCTACTTGCCCTAAAATTGAGTTCCCAACCTCTCTACATAGGGCTTCTGAGTTCTCTTTCTGGTCTTGTACCTCCATTTGCACAACTTTGGGGCAGCAATCTAATGTCAACACGCTCCAGAAAAACAATTGTAACTCGCTTTGTTTTACTCCAAGCTCTAATGTGGATACCAATTGCCATTCTTTCAATACTATTCTGGAAAGGGTTCTTCCAAGAATATTTACCATTAACTCTTATCATTCTTTATACAGTTCTAGTATCTCTAGGAAGCGTAGGAACTCCTGCATGGTTTTCTTGGATGGGAGATTTAGTCCCAGAGAAAGATCGTGGAAAATATTTCAGTACTCGTAATCGCATACTTGGCGTCCTAGGCTTAATAGCAACGATTATAGCAGCAATATCTCTTGACACGTTTGAAACCCATGGCTTCGTCTTCATAGGATTTGCAATTCTGTTTGCTATTTCATTTATATTCCGTTTTGTTTCTTACGCCACTCTAAAAAAAATATATTCTCCTCCTCTAAAAATAAGCAAAAAATCTCATTTCTCTTTCTGGTCTTTCCTAAAAAGATTTGACAATTATGGAAAATTTGCAGTTTACCAAGCTTTCTTCAACTTTGCAATCATGATTGCTTCTCCATTCTTTATAGTATACATGAAACAGGAACTAAATTTTGATTATCTCACACTTACAATTATATCAGTCAGCGGAACTGTTTTCTATCTACTTTTCTCACCCTGGGCAGGCAAATTCTCAGATCGTTTTGGAAATGCAAAACTCCTATTAATCGGAAACGCTTTCTTTGTTCTCTCACCTATAATGTGGCTATTTTACAAAACTCCACTTTATCTTATTTTAGTGCCTCAAATAATTTCAGGTATTGGTAATGCTGCATTCGTTATTGCTACAACAAACTTTACTTATGATTCAGTAAAACCAGAACATAGAGGTATTTGTGTCGCTTACACAAATCTTTTAACTGGAATTGGAATATTTACAGGTTCCATTCTTGGAGGCTTACTACTAAAATTCCTCCCCTCGACAATTCTAACTATAAGTTCATTCTTCTTCGTATTTATTCTTGCAGCACTAGCACGATTAGTAGTCGGCCTAATTTTTCTACCTAAACTAAAAGAAAAAAGAAAAGTAAAAAGTCTGCCTCCACTTCACTTTAGCCTAATCCATCCTCTTAGAACATTACATACAGAAATGGACTGGTTCAAGGTAATTTCTAAATAAAGAAAATATTATAGATAATTTCGTGGTTGTATAACTGTTAGTCGAAATTGTCTTATGTCAAGATTGCTGATGCAAAAAACCATGCACTTTAGTGCATGGATGAATGCAATCTTGAGTATGTCAAGAATTAAAAATTCTTGAGCACTCTCAGGAATTTCATTCCTGAAGCAAGAGAATTGCTTAAGAGTTGCAATTCTCTGTGCAGAAAATTCCAAAATCAGTAGGAATTTTCATGCATCCAAAAGTCCTGAACAAACCTCGGCTTTTAAGCCGAGGTAAACGCAAAGACTTTTTGATTAAAAAATTCTGGACTAAACGTAATATATCCTCCAGAATTATCTATATATACCACTCATAAGGAATGTAAATCCAAAAAGACCTGTGACGGAAAATTTAAAAGTCTATCTATTCTATATGATATATGATATTCGGAAGAAATAAAGACATAAAGAAATGTGAAGGATGCAGCTCAAAAATAAATGAAAAGTATCAATTCTGCCCGTATTGCGGTAATAGCTTCGCTGACCCAAGAAAAGAACAAAAAGACTTCGGTCTTTTAGGAAGAAACGATCTTACAAATATAGAAGACCAGTATGCATCTCCTAATTTGGGAATAACGGATAAAATGATTGCTTCTCTTTTCAATATGGTAATGAAAAGTCTTGATAAACAGCTAAGAGAACAATTCAAAGGTATAGACAAGACCTTTGAGAATGCAGAAGTTAAGACCTTTCCAAATGGAATTAGAATTAAAATAGAAAACCCTCTGGACACAAAAAATAATGGGATGAGAGTAAGCACTATCAGCCACTCAGTTAAAAAATCAATGAATGAAGAGCAAATCAAAAAAATGGGCTCTTTCCCAAGGATAAAAGCAAAAACAAGCGTAAAAAGAATAGGTGACAAAGTAGTCTACGAACTTACAACACCAGGTGTATCCTCCTCAGATGATATTTTCGTATCCAAATTAGAATCAGGTTATGAAGTTAAAGCAATTGGAAATAAAAAGATATATGTAAATAGCATTCCAATAAGTCTTCCACTTAAAAGATTCTCAATTCTAAAAGATAAACTTCAAGTAGAATTCAAAACGCAAGAAGGACAGTAATAACCTCATTCTCCTATTTTGAACTAAATTATCTAAGAATATAATGATCACGCCCGGATTTGAACCGGGGACCTCTGCCTCCCTGACTACCGCAATTATAATGATTGTTATCAGAGCAGCGCTCTAACCAGGCTGAGCTACGCGATCTTATTCTGGTAACAAAAATTCCTTTTATAAACATTACCTTTAATCCAAAAATTTGCGCAGACACTAATCTTAAACTAATAACTATTTTCAAACTCAAGACAAACAAACTTTCTGACAAGAAATGACTTGAGAAAAGTTTTGAGCTGGACACTTTTGCATACAATCTATCCCTTGACCACTACAACCCTTTATACAATTAGTAGTTTCAGCAGAGCATCCTTGTATACAACTATATTTCTTACTATTCTCTAAGTTTAGTTTAGCAACAAAATCAGTTTCAGACTCTTGAACCGGAGCTCCGCCATAAATAAAAGTATATTTATCGACTGTTTCAGTTGTACATCTGGCTGTGCACTTTAAGAATTCTGAATCAGAAACATCAAAACATGTTTTCTGACATGTATAATATAATTCAAAATATACATCTTCTTTGCTTTTACCAGTCGTATCAATATTAGGTAAAGTATTCGCAACTTGATTGACTTGGTTATTTTGAGTGGAAGATTTACCTAAATCGCG
>JAUSKH010000002.1 GCA_030647095.1 Nanobdellota archaeon
GATAGAACCTGCAGAGCCCATGTGGCTACGGGGTTCTTTTCCAACTCGGAACTTGTCAGCTGCGTAATACAGGAATGGCGGGCGGTGCGTAAGGTACCGTTCGAAGACCCGAACAAGGGAGACTGGAGTTAAGGTCCCAAAATGTATGCTAAGTGTAGCAAAGGGAGTCTTGAACCTGAGACAGTAGGGATGTAGGCTTAGAAGCAGCCATCATTTAAAGAAAGCGTAACAGCTCACCTATCGAGGTTCGAGGCCCCGAAAATGGACAGGGCTAAGCATACTACCGATACTTCAGAGGCGCTCGTAAGAGCGTTCTGGTAGGCAGGCGTGCCTTCTGCGTAGAAGTTTCTCCGAGAGGAGGAATGGAGCGGGAGGCAACGAGAATCTTGGCGTTAGTAAGATCATATTACCCTGAGAATGGGTAACGTCGAAAGAGCAAGGTTTCCTTGGCACTAATCGTTAACCAAGGGTTAGTCGGTACCTAAGTCATCCCTTAACTGGCGATGGCGAATGGACATCCGGTTAATATTCCGGAACTTTTTATATTCGTCGACGTACAAATTAGCTTTGGGATAGGTAGAAACCCGAGAGGGTTTTCACGTAGGAAAGATGTGGATCGTAATGATTAGAAACATCTGAATTGCGTGACGCGAGCTGCTGATTCCTGGAGCCCATGAAAAGATTAGTACTGAGAATATAAATAGCCGTACCAAGAACCAGCACAGGTGCTCTAGCTGAGAAGGCTAAGACGTGAAAGGACAATCCGGTTAAGGGAATTCGGCATATTGGCCCCGTAGCTTCGGTAGAAGGGGTGTCTATAGATGTTTTTGAATTATCAAATGCATTCGTAGATTGCAATAACAAGGACCGCCCGACTGTTTATCAAAAACGTAGCCGATTGCAAATCCTAAAGGACTAGTATAATCGGTGAGACCTGCCCAGTGGTGGTGTTTCAAACTTCTGTTCAAAGGAGCTAAGACCCATCAAACGGCGGGCCTAACTATGAGGCTCTTAAGGTCGAATGGCATACAAACTGCCTTACATTATCGTCGATAAAAAGACGATAATGCTTCAAGCCAATAGTTAAATGATAAATAGAAAGGAAAATAAACCAATATGAAGAAAATCGAGCTATATGCTGGAACATCTGAGAATTCCACTCTACAACGACGACAAGAATTTATATTGTCGGTTCGCGTGAAAATGAGATGGATGCAGACAACCAAGCAGGAAAGGCTCAGTATGATAAAAGTTTTATCGATATAGCTTATTTATTTGGTGTTTATCTCGGAGATGGCTGTTGTCCTAAATCTAGAGGTTATATGTTTAGAATAGTGTCAGCAGACAAAGATGTAATTGAAAAAACAAGAACTATTGTTAATCAATTAATAAATAGAAATATTTCTATTAAAGAGATAATGCCTAACAAAACTAAACTTTACGATTTTAGAGTTTATGATAAAAAACTATTTGAGATGTTAACATCTCAAACAAATAGAAAATCTAAGATTCCAGAATTTGTTATTAATTCAGATAAAAAGATAAAATCAGAGTTTATAGCAGGTTTAATGGATACAGATGGTTACATAAGCACTGGAACTAACAGGTTTGGATGGCAAAGATTTTCTTTGGGATTTATTAATTCTGGAAAGTGGACAGATCAATTTATTATACTTCTTAGAGATACTGGAATAAAAGTTGGTAAAAAAACTTTAAAGAAAAAGTATAGAAGCATAAAAGAAAAGGACTGTTACCAAATTAATATTAACTTAAGAAGTTTTGTTGAAAACAGCTTATATTTTAAATGTCAAAGAAAACAAGAGTTACTTGAAAAATATAAAGTAAACGTAAAATATCAATCATATTGAGAATCCTCAGAGACTATACGCTCGAGATAATTAATAATTATCAAGATATAGTCCGAACCTTATAGCGATATAAGGAAGTTAATAGAAATATTAATTCGTCATAATAAATACAGTTATGGCAGTAACAATCATTGAGCGTAATGCCTTGTCGTCTGAATGGCGACGTGCATGAATGGTTTAATGAGGTGGTCACTGTCCCTAACCGGCGCCTTCTGAACCCACTTTCCGGTGAAAATGCCGGAAACGCCTAGTGGGAAGCGGAGACCTTGTGGACCTTTACTGCAACTTGTTGTTGTAGCTTTAAGGGGGATGCATAGCATAGGTAGGAGCGTCGATGCCTAGCTTCGGCGAAAGCGGAGCGACCTTGTAATACTACCCATCTTTCTTGAAGTTGCTCACCCGAGAGGGGACACCAGCAGGCAGGCAGTTTGGCTGGGGCGGCACCCTACAGAAAAGATATCTGTAGGGCCTAATGGTGAGCTCATCCAGGTTGGAAATCTGGAGTTGAGTGCAGAGGCAAAAGCTCACCTGACTGTGTTTCGCACAGCAAAGAACGCAGAGACGAAAGTCGAGCTCAGCGACCCCACATGACCTTTTAATAGGGTCTGTGTGTGACAGAAAAGGTACCCCAAGGATAACAGGCTCGTCGCGCCCGATAGCTCACATTGACGGCGCGGTTTGGTACATCGCTGTCGGCTCTTCCTATCCTGGTTGTGCACAAGCAACCAAGGGTGCCGGAGTTCACGCATTAAAAGGGATCGTTAGCTGGGTTAAGAACGTAAACAATGAAGCTAACGAATATTCCAACTCGATAGAGTTGGAGTTCCCACAGAATAAAATTCTGCGGTGACCTGTATCAAATTGCGGCTATCAAAAAACGCGGCGTTGCATGCAAGTAATTGCATGAACAATTAAATCAGCTCATATCGGTGAAACCTTCATACTCCACACTGTAGTATGATGGCAATACCGAGGGAAGATGTTTATAGAAACAAAGATTTTTAACTTTAGTTTTTTATAAACCAATATGGATATAAGAAATAAATCTAATTGGCGATTACAAACTAAGGACTTTATTCCTTTCTATGGATATTTTCGTTATCGTAAAAGAAACGGAATTCCAATTGAAGGAGGAACAGTAAATCTAAAAACTGGAATTAGAAGTATTATTATACATATTTATGAACTAATAATCTTATTAATCATAGGGGTTATTATCATAACTTTCTTTAATATAAAACTATAAATTATCCCCGTAGAGACTTCAATCTTTCCACAAGAATAGGAATCGTCAAATTCCGATAAGATTGGGAGTATTTCTGTAAAAAGAAATGCTAACACGCTGATCTCCTACAAAACTTTTTTCTAAAAAGTGTTGTAGGATGAAGGTATAGTCCATACCATTCCGAATAAATAAGGATGGAGAAATATACGCGAGACAGTTTGTATGATATCTACTAGGCGCGCAGTTGTCTGAGTGGAACGACCATTTAGTACGAGAGGAACGGTGGTCGGGTGCCTCTGGTGTAGCGGTTGTTATGAGCAGGCCGCGCAGCTACGCACTAAGGGATAAGTACTGAAAGCATCTAAGTACGAAGCCCCCCGCAAGACGAGACAACAAAGGCCGTCATAGAAGATGACGTTGATAGAGCTGGTGTGTAAGATCCAAGAACCCGAGGATTTAAGCACGCAGCTACTAATAGCCACATTTATTCACCTTCAAAAAAGAAACCTTCCTGCTTGTTTTATTTGATGTATTATAATATTTTGAAACATTTTTCTACACAACTTTTAAATAGCTTTTAAGTTAGCGTTAGCTATGAAAAGAACTGTGTTTGTTGCAAACATAATACTTTTAGTTTTCCTTATTATTTTCAATGGATCAAATGCCTATGATGTAGTCAAAACAAACTCAACTAATCTCACTTCGCAAAACAATAGCGGAGCGCCATATGGCAAAGCCATATGCGGCAACAACATCTGCGAAGGAGGAGAAGCTTCACTTCAAGGAGGTTGCGGTCCAAATGCAGATCCTCGTTGCCTAGGTCCTCCTGCTAGTGAAGGAACTTGCCAGCAAGATTGTAAATATTATTGCATTAATGATGATGATTGTCTCCTCGCGAATCCTTCAGTTATTGCCTCCTGTCCACAATGTCATTCATGTGGTGAAATTGATTATGGAAACTCTCAATTTGAGACCGTTAATGAAGGTTGGTTAACCTATAAACTTGCAGCCTGTCCACCAAAAAATCCAAATACCCTATGCCCTGCATGCCCATCAAATATAAAATACCCTCCAGAATACGAAGCAAAATGTATCAATAATGAATGTAAAAAAATAAACGTTAGAAATACAACTTCTTATACTCCTCCAGTTTGCGGCAACAATATTTGCGAATCAGGGGAGGAACCTTGGCATACTGAAAGTTGCGCGCAGGAGAATGCTCCCTGGTGTCAATCTAATTATCCTGGTCCTTGTCCACAAGATTGTCCTAATGCCCCAGGCACTGGAAAAGTAAAAATCCTTCCAGAAACAGCATCTGAAACAGCTATTGCAAAATTAGGGCAGTTAGGATTTAATATCATTTTAAAAGAAGTTGGCACAGGCAATAAAACAAAAGCGATATATTATTTAGAAGCTGAAAAAGAATATAGAATTCTAGGAATATTTAAGAGAAACTCCTTTATTGAAGCACAAATCGATGCAAACACCGGAGAAATTATTGCAGTTAAAAAGCCTTGGTGGGCAATTCTTACGGTTTGATTTTTATAAAAACATTTTTACTAAAGTTATATAAGCATAAATATTTACAAATATAAATGAATAATAGAGAGTTAATGAGTGCAGAACTTGAATTAGGATCTAGAGATTTTATTCCTTTTTTAGGTGAGAAAAGCTATAGAAAAAGAAAAGAATCATTAACTGATAGAATGAATCTTAATCAACTGAAAAGATATGAAATGAATCATACATTATTAACAATATACAACTCTTCGCTAATTGTGTTAGCTACATATGGAATTATAAAAGGAATAGACTCATTTTTTTATTAGTTTCTTATAGTTAACTAACAGTACTATTCCCACCAAACAACTCAAGTCCAGTCGGGACATTTACGCCCAAATAAAGAAGCAGTATATACATAGCCAAGAATAATATTATCATTAAAATAAATATAGACAGAATTGCAAAAAAAGTTCTTCCTTTAGATACATTATGATATGTCGATAAACCAAATAAAGAAAGTATAAAACTCCATATTCCGACAAACGGAATAAAAATAAATAACATTTGCGGCGTTGAAGAATAAACAATTGCTTTATATGTATCTCTATATTTTCCACTTCCTCCATATAGTTTCATAAATAAATGAACGATTACAGCACTAATAAAAATAAATAAAGGATTAATAATGAAAAAGAGCACAGCTAAAATACCAATAATAGTAGCACTAACAGCAATAGAAAATCCTCCTGTTGCAGATATATCAGGTATAACATTACCAGCAGAAACTAGTGCAGCAGGAAGAATAGATAAAATTACACCAAAAAGAAAAATCACCAAAATAGAAGTTATAAGAAAAGGAACTATAGATATAAATAATTGATAAAAGAAGGCAGGAGATATCTTTTCCTCTTTTGTTTTTTCGAATAGTTCTATTGGATGTATAAAAGATTTTCCTATCTTTTTAAACAAACCCATCTTTTCAGCAGGCGATATATTAATCTGCAAACCAACAGTTGGCATAGGTTGCAAAAAGTTTTCTACAGGAGGCGAACTGGGTGGAGTAATTGATTTTTGTAAATTTTGATTATCTAAATTAGTTTGCTGTTCATATGTATTTGTGGAAGATGCTGTCTGTTCATTCTGTTTTAACGTTGTTTGCTGATTATTCTGAGAAGGAATAAAATTTTTATTCTGAGAAACAGAATTAGACGATCTGTTTTGCGTCAAATTTGTTATATAATCTCCAGCTTCTTTAACGTCCTGCTCTTTATATCCTGCTTCAAGTAATTTTTGTTTTAGGATTGAAATATCAACCCCTTTTTTTATACCTTCAATTAAATAGTTTAAAGCCTGCTGATTCACCATCTTTTTCTCTCGATATAGAGATATGTTACTTTTTATAGCTTATGTTATCTATACTGTGTTGTATGATTCTTAAAAAGCAACACGGTTGTTATCTATTGCTTAAATGTCATATCGATAACTTTAAAAACATCTTTCCTGCTCTATAATAGTGAGTCAGAGAGCTGACCGTCAGTATTAAGCTCTTAAATGAGCAAGCTTTGTATAAAAATCAATGCTAAATGCCGAGGAAGGTCCGGGCATCCATTCCTTAAAGGAATGTCGCGCGATCTGTGAAAACAGACTGTTGTAAGGCAGAGCTCCGAAACAGAAACGACACAGCTCTTCCTGAGCAATGAACTTTGCAGGAAGCTACGACGGAAGAGATATGATGAAACGTCAAACTTTTGCGAGTTTGAGGTCCTGTGGCACCAAGTGTTGCAGTACGGTCGTCTTCGCTGATGCAAGAGCCTTAGCCGCTCGCTAATGTTCAATTACGAAAGTAATTGTACAGATAGAGATTTTAAAATCTCTGTAGACAGATGTCAGCACAAACCGTTCGCTAATAACGAGGTTTGACAGAACCTGGCCTACTCCTGACTCACATTTTTCTTCTAAAAACATTTAAAAGTCAACAAGCTCTCGTTTTTTATGGGAGTGTAGCTCAGTGGGAGAGCACACGACTGAAGCTCGTGGTGTCGGGGGTTCGATTCCCTCCACTCCCATAAAAAGAAATGACAAAAAAATCTAAAAAGAGACTCATCGAAGTGTGTACAAGTTACGAATCAACAAATATAGGAGCTATTACTACAGATTTTGGTTCTAGATATTACTGTCAAGAATGCGATAGCCTTTCATCAATCATCAATTTCTCTCGATCACCCCAATAGTGGAGATAGAAAATTCAAAGCTTAAATCTTTTCAAAAAAAGATAACTACAAAGAAAAAATAAGATAACTAATATCTTTTATCATTATCTTACAATTTTTTATCTCGCATTTTAATTTTTATATAATCTATTATAATCTTCTCTGGTCTCTAGCCACAATATTTATAAAAGCCTTTTATCTCTTATCACGATGAAAAAAGAGTCTGTAAGTATGAATTCATCTAACAATAGTTCTGGTGTCACATCAGTAGTGTTTGGAATTTTGAGTATTGTTTTCGCATCCTTGATAGGAATTATTCTTGCTATTATCTCAATAGGATTCGCAATTAAACAAAACAAATCTTCTCCTAACAAATGGTCAAAAGCAGCCATGATATTATCAATCATAGGTCTTATCTTAAGTATTCTAATTATTGCACTCGATGCTTGGTTGCGTAAAAATCCTCAAATCTTAAATCAAGTTCTTACTCAATATGGTAGCGTACCACAATAAGTCAGAACAGAATAAAAAAGGAGCAATAGAACTTTCAATAGGAACAGTAGTTATTATAGTTCTAGCAATGGCTATGCTTATTCTCGGTCTTGTACTCGTAAGAAGTATCTTCAAGGGAGCTATTGACAGTGTAGATATAACAAATAGGCAAGTACAAGCACAGATAACTTCCTTATTTTCAAAAGACGACACAAATTTAGCAATACTTTTAGGAGCAGATAAAACAGCAAGAATACAGGCAGGAAGTGGTTTAGTAACCGTTGGTTTTGGTGCAAAACTTTCTAGTGGTCGTATCATTCAGAAAAGAAGCGATTTAACTTATAAACTAAGTTTAGATACCAGTCAAACACAGCGCGAAGTTCTAACATGTGATCGCGTACTAGGAGGAGAAAATAATGTTAAAAAGTTGTTTCTTCAAAACTTTGATTCAAACTTAAACTTCGATCAATTAGATGGCAAAGGTAATGCATTCGCAGGTATCCAAATTGATATTCCTAAGGGTACTCCTAAATGCACTCAAAAGATATATATTGATGTTTTAGATCATATAACCGATCCAACAGCACCGTCGTCAGTAGGCGCAGATTACTTCATTCTTGAAGTAACAGGTGGAAGTATATTCGGTAGCTAGTGGTCTTCTTTATTGACATCACAAACCCTTAAAAACCCTCTATTATTCAATTATTTATGAATATTCTTGAAGACTATAAAAAATATCGTTGGTTTTACACATTATCAAAAAAGCTTGTAGTAGGTGGCAAGTCAGCAGAACAAAACGACGATTTATTAACAAAACTCAAAGCCTCAAAGAAAGATTTTATAATAATGCATACAGCTGAGCCGGGAAGCCCCTTTTGTGTAATTCTTACAGATAAAAAAGATGTAACAAAGCAAGATATAGAAGAAGCAGCAATATTCACAGGTTGTTTTAGTAGAGCCTGGAGATCCCAAAAGAAAAAAACAAGAGTAGATACATTTGATTTATCTCAACTCAATAAAAGTTCTAAAATGAAAATAGGTACATGGTGTGTTGTAGGCAATATAAAAAGTTTGGAAGTAAATTTAGAGCTAATTTTAACAGAGCAAGAGGGAGTATTAAGGGCAGTCCCAAGAAAATCGGTGAAGCGAAAATCAAGCATCCTGCTAAAAATTCATCCAGGAAAAATTGATAAACAACAAATGATTTTAAATATCCAAAATAACATGAAGAATAAAATTAATCCAAACGAAATACTAGCCGCACTTCCCGCAGGAGGAGTCTCAATCTCCAAAAATTAATATGAGACCAGGATTAGTCAAATTTCAAATTGGAAAAAATGGCGTAACACTAGGCGTAGTTGAATCACTCCAACTAGCGTTAAAAAATCATTCTCAAGTAAGAATTTCCATATTAAAATCTGCTTGTAGAGATAGAGAAGGATTAGAAAAATTAGTCTTAGATCTCAAGGAAAAAATGCCAATAAAATGTTTTTATCGTATCATTGGTTTCACTATAATCTTGAAGAAGCAAAGTAATAAGTAAAGTTTATAAGGCATGTTTTTCACTTCATCTCTATGGCTGATATTAGAACAATCGAGGCAGGGAAATACAATAATATTCTAGCTGAGGCAATAAAGAAATCAGCATTATTCGAAAAGCCTGAGTGGGTAGACTATGTTAAAACTTCAACTCATAAGGAACGTCCAAACATAGATCCTGATTTCTGGTATAAACGTTCTGCAAGTATTCTAAGACAAGTATATATTAAAAATGTAGTTGGCGTGGAGCGCCTTAGAACAAGATACGGAGGCAGAAAAAATAGGGGTTCAAAACCACCTGAATTTAGAAAAGGTGGAGGAAAAATAATTAGAACAATACTTCAGCAAGCAGAAGCAGCAGGATTTGTAGAAAAAGTTAAAACAAAGAAGAAGGCAGGCAGACAACTAACAGCCAAGGGTAAAGACTTCCTAGAAGAAATTGTAAAATGACAAAGCATCATCAAAAGAAAATCAAATTAGGCGTAGAAGCCAGGCGTACAAAATGGGCGCCTATTTGGGTAGTTGTAAAGAAATACGGTCCTGGAAGAAAAGTTCATCCTTCCCAGATTACCAAAAGGCGTAGACACTGGAGACAAACTAAACTTAAAATTAAACCTCGAATAACACCTAAGAGGCATTTAGGTTAAAAATCAAAATGGCAGAAGAAAAAATTCAAACAATGGAAAGAGAATATATCATTCCACTTAGAAAAGAATGGCGCAAGGTTGCCAACTATAAGAGAACAGGAAGAGCAATTAAAGAAATAAAAAAATATATCGCAAAACATATGAAAGTTCCTGATAGAGACACCTCAAAAATAAAAATAGATATATATCTTAATAACGAGATTTGGTTCAGAGGAAGAAGGAAACCACCTGCAAAAATCAAAGTCAGGGCAATAAAGGAAAAAGATATTATAAGAGTAGAGTTAGCAGAAATCCCAGAATATGTAAAGTTCAAGAAACAAAAAGATGAAAAATTCCATAAGTCCGTAGAAGTCAAGCCTAAAGAAGAAAAGAAGACCGAAGAGAAGAAAGAAGATGAAGAAGTAAAGAAAAAGGCTGAGCAGGAAAAAGAACAGTCGGTTGCAGAACAGCACGCCTTAGAAGCAAAGCAAGAAGCACGAGCAGAGAAACATATTCCAAAACTCGACAAGAAGAAAACTCAGCCAACAAGAATGTCTCTGAAGAAGTAGGTTTTTATTTATTAGTTAAACTTATCGTGGGGGGGTATTAATCCTTAGGACACCAAGAATTCTGGCAATTGAATTCTTGGGTGCACTCAAGAACTGAGAGTTCTTGATGTTAAGTAATCGCGGGGACGTCAAACTTAAATAACTATCTAAATCTATAATACAAATATTTATAAACTATCTTGTAATATGATTTGTATGCTACAAGACATAAAAGAAAGAATAATATTACAAAAACGAGAAATTGAATCAAAACTCAAAGAGAGATATATTGAAAGAAATCAGGACTTAAAATTAAATAATGATTTGATAAAAGTAATAGTTGGACCAAGAAGAGCTGGAAAATCCTTTTTTGCAATACATTTCTTAAACAAACAAGGAAAATTTGGGTATGTTAATTTTGATGACGAAAAATTAGTTGAGGTAGAGAATTATGATGAGATAATCGCTGCGATAAACTCAGTTTATGATAATCCTAAATTTATTCTTTTTGATGAAATTCAGAATCTTCCCAAATGGGAATTATTTGTTAATCGATTGCAAAGACAGGGACATAATTTGGTTATTACTGGAAGCAATTCAAATCTTTTGAGTAACGAATTAGCAACACACCTAACTGGAAGACATTTATTAACTAATATTTTTCCATTTTCCTTTAAAGAATATCTTAAACTAGAAACCTCAAGATTTGTATCTGCGCAATCAAATCTTGATGGTGCTCAAGAACCACTAATTAAAAAGAATGTTCTTGACAATAAAGAATTAACAATTACTGAAATAAAAGAAAAGATGTCTCAGTATCTGCTCAATGGAGGTTATCCAGAAATACTATCAAAAAAAATTGAATTAAAAGAATATTTGGGTACTTTATTTAACTCAATAATCTATAAAGATATTGTAAAAAGATATAAAATAAGAAATCCAAGAGAAATTGAGGATTTGGTGATTTATTTTATTTCAAATATTGCGAATGAATATTCTTATAACTCTTTAACAAAGGTTGGCAAAATTAAAAGTTCGCATACAACAGAAAAATATCTTAAATATTTAGAAGAATCATTTATTTTATTTAGTTTAAATAGGTTTTCCTATAAAGTTAAAGAGCAATTATCCTCAAATAAGAAAATTTATTGTATAGATAATGGATTTATTCAGGCAAAGGCATTTAGACTAAGCCCAGATACGGGAAAGCTTTATGAAAATGTGGTTGCTTGTAAACTAAAAAAAGAGGAAGTTGATGGAAAATTAAAATTTTACTATTGGAAAAATCAACAGCAGGAAGAAGTCGATTTTATTATAAAAGAAGGAATAAAAGTTAAGCAATTGATACAAGTTTGTTTTAATATAAATAATTTAGAAACCAAAAATAGAGAAATAAGAGCATTGATTAAGGCGGGAAAAGAGCTAAAGTGTAGTCATCTTTTGATAATAACCGAAGATACCGAAAGTAAAGAAAAAATGGAATGGTTTGGGGATAAAGCAACTATAAACTACATCCCCTTATGGAAATGGCTTTTAACATAATCTTTAGATATCTCATAGAAGGATTAACTAGTCGCTTAGGGTGTCCAACCCTATATTTTTATATATCTCTTTCTCCTTAATCATATGTTACCAATCCAAAAAGAATTACAATCCCTAACAAACCCAGAAAAAGCCATTATTCTCCAACACTTCTTTAAAACAGGACATGGAGAATATGGCGAAGGGGATATCTTTCTAGGTATTCAAGTTCCGCATGTGAGAACAATTTCAAAAAAATATCTGAATCTATCTTATCAGGAAATTTCTATATTATTAAACTCAAAGATACATGAAGAAAGACTTGTTGCCCTTCTTATATTAATTGAAAAATTTAATAAATCAAGGAAAGATAATAAGGAGCGTAGAAGAATTTATGAATTTTATCTCTCGCAAAGAGCAGGCATAAACAATTGGGATCTTGTTGACCTAAGTGCAGATAAAATAGTCGGAGAATTTATCTTCAATGAAGATAAAAGTATACTCAGAGACTTAGCAAGATCAAAGAATCTCTGGGAACGCCGTATAGCCATAGTTTCAACATTTGCTTTTATAAGAAGGAAAAGATTCGGTGAAACTCTAGCAATATCTGAAATTTTGATTAACGATACTCATGATTTAATCCATAAAGCAGTTGGCTGGATGCTTAGAGAAGTAGGCAAGAGAGACCAAGAAATACTGGAAATTTTTCTAAAAACCCACTACAATTCTATGCCTAGAACAATGTTGCGCTACTCAATAGAAAAATTCCCTCAAGATAAAAGAAAAGCTTATTTGAAAGGTGAAATATGAAACCACAAGATGTAACCTTTAATAAGTAATAACAATATAGAAAAGTTTAAATACACCTAAAATTTAAGAAAAATATGACATCAACACAATACGGGATAATTGAAGTAAAACAACCAGAGCATCCTCCTAGAAGTTTGCTTGTAGTTCCACATGAAAACAACAATTTAATTGTAGGTTTTCCTGCTTTTGGTCCAGGTACTTATTCAGGTAATCAAAATTCTATGCAAAAATCATATTCTCATCCTCAAACTGGAGAAAGAATCTCTTTTACCCCAGCAACTACAGCCCAGTCTATTTCAGCAGCAGCATATGACTTTAAGAATCTAGCAAAACCTCAAATTTTTGACCCACAATGGCTGCAATTAGGATATATTTTAAGAACATCTGAAGGCGTTTTTGTAAATCTTCCAAAGGATAAACAAGGAAATGTAATAACAGACGAAGCTATTCTCAAATCCCATTTAAATGGAATTAAGCCAATTAGAATTGGCAAGAGTGATATTTACATTGCTTCAAATACAGAAAAGTTAAAAGATTTTGGCTTTGCACCCTATGAAACTTTCCAAACAGGAATCCAGGACGGAAAAAAATTCGCAGAAGGCGGTTTAGCAAGAGTATTGGAACACACAGAAGAAAAAGCAAATGCTTTAGGAAAAATAGCTTCCACTAAATTCTATCTAACAGGAGTTAATGTATGGGCTTTTGAGCAAACTAAAGAGCCTGTTTTAAGGGTTGCTAGTCTTGGCTCTGGCAGGGTCTCTGGTAGCGGCAGGTTGAGCGTTAATGGCAACGACTGGAGCAACGAGGGCTATGCTTTTGGGGTGTTAGATTCTGGCAAAGCCAGCGCAAAAAATTTGTAAAAAACTTTATTAATCCATTCTTTCTAATTACTATGTCTTAGTCAAGCGAATATTCGTCAAGGCTAGGGCCACATGCCTATTACTCATGCTCGAAAGAGTATCAAATGCAAACGCAACAGCAAGTAGTTATAAAAAACGAACCCTGAAGCGTTGGTGATTTATTGTAGGGTAAGAGGCTACATAGTTGGTTGCTAGTCTTAACTCTAACAGGAACTCTGATAGCAACAGGTTGAACGTTAATGGCAACAACTGGAACAACAATGGCTATGCTTTTGGAATGGCTCTAGCACCTAAGACTTTATACATGAAAACATACAAAAATCTCTATGAAAAAATAATTTCATTTGATAATTTGGTTCTGGCTTGGAAAAAAGCACGTAAGGGAAAAACACAGAAGTTATATGTAGTCAAATTTGAAGAAAACCTTGAGAAAAACCTTCTTGACCTGCATTTTGATTTAAAGGAGCAAATATACAAACCGATACAACTAGAGACATTTATTTTACGTGATCCAAAAACAAGAAAAATATCAAAATCAGATTTTAGGGATAGAATTCTTCATCATGCAATTATTAATATTTTAGAACCAATCTTTGACAAAACTTTCATTTACGATTCATGTGCAAATAGAAAAGGCAAGGGAAATTTATTCGCTCTAAAAAGATTTAATCAATTCAAAAGAAAAGTATCAAATAATGGAACTAAAGCACCCAATGTATTTAACGATTCAAATTATATAAAAGGATACTGCCTAAAAGCAGATATTAAACATTATTTTGAAAAGGTAGATCAGGAAATTCTATTAAAACTAATAGAGAAAAGAATAAAAGATAAGAACATAATCTGGCTGATTAGTCTAGTAATAAAGAATAATACGAACTTTGAAACGAAGAGAGAGGGTAATAATTTAGGAAAGGGTATGCCTCTAGGAAACCTAACATCGCAATTCTTCGCAAATATTTATCTCAATGAATTAGACTATTTTATTAAACACGAGCTTAAAGCAAAATATTATATCCGTTATGTAGATGATTTTGTGATTTTACATAAATTAAAATCACAACTTGAAAATTGGAAGGAAAGGATCAACTCGTTTCTCAAAAAGCAACTCAAATTAGAAATACATCCTGAAAAATCGCGCATTATTGCTCTATCTCGAGGCTTAGATTTCGTAGGCTTCAGAAACTTTTATCACTTCAAACTTCCTAGAAAAAGAAATATTAAGAAAATGAGGCATAAAATAACTTCTTTTGCAAACAAGGAAATACAATATAGGGAATTAATGGAATCATTTAACGGTTGGCAAGCATATGCCAAGTGGGGAAATACATTTAAAATACGAAAGAGTATAATTAGAGAGATTTATAGAGTGAAATTCAACGAATAAAGGAAAAACAAAATGAGATTAGAACTATTTTCAATCCCAAATGATGCAAATGGAAATCTTATAAAAGACTTTCTTGTAAAAAATAATTTAACGTTTACAGAAATAATAACAGAAGATACTGAATTATTAAATAAGATTGCACAAACTAAACTATTAAATAAAATCTCTATATTAAGAGTTACATACTCTCATTCAATTCACGTTATGATTGGATACCAAGAAAATCAATTGAATCAATTAATTGAGCATATTAAAAAGTATAATCAAAATCACAATGAAACCCAACTTTAAATCCCTCAAGGAGAAAAAATCAACAAAAGAACTTCTAAACTTCAGCATCATAAACCTAGACAAACCATCAGGACCTACAAGCTTCGATGTCTCTCATTTTGTTAAAAAACTTACAGGAGTAAGTAAAACATCTCATTTAGGAACACTAGACCCACAAGTAAGTGGTGTACTTCCAATAACACTTGGAAGAGCCTGTCGCCTGGCAGATTATTTCATGCACCACGATAAAGAATATATAGGAATTATGCGCATACATGAAAAAGTATCTGAAAAGAAACTAAAAGAAGAAATGAAGAAATTCTTAGGAAAAATATCACAACTGCCTCCCCTAAGATCAAGGGTAAAAAGAGCTTTTAGAGAAAGAGAAATAAAGCTCTTTGAAATAATCGAAATAGACGGGAAAGACGTTTTATTTAAGGCAGATGTGGAGGCAGGAACTTACATAAGAAAGCTAATTAGCGACCTTGGAGAGAAAATAGGTGGTGCGCACATGCTTGAGTTAAGAAGAACACGAGCAAGCGTATTTCAAGAAGAAAACTCAATAAATTTATATGAACTAGAAAAAGTGTTCAAAGAATATAAAGAAGGCAATGATAAAGAATTAAGAAAAGTACTAATCCCAGCAGAACAGGCTTTATCAGAGGTTATACCAACTATCCAAGTAAAAGAATTAAGCATAAAACAATTACTCACAGGTAAACCTCTGATGAAAACCGATTTAATCTCACCATTACCCAGAGCAGAAAAGATAGCCCTTTTCTTCAAAGACAGATTAATAGAAGTTGCAAAAAAAGTTGAAGAAAAAGATATTATAGCAAGACCTGAATTCGTCTATAACTAAATCTCGATATCAGCACAACCCTTAAAAGCAATTATTCACTCTTTAAAACATGAGAGAATTCATATATTATTCAAGAACAGCACCCACATCAGGCAATTACATAAAAGAGGATTTGCATCAATCAGGAAGATTAGATATAGCAATCCATTCTGTAATAGCTTCTTTTTTTCTTAGCCACAAGATGAGAACAGATGTCAAACTTCATCTTATATTCAGCGGTCCCCCAGACCCTCCAAAACATCTTGAATTGAAACCGGTAACAGAAGGCGAAACAGATGTAGACAAAATCTATCTTTCAAAAAGAAATGTCTCAGGAATTTTAAAACGTATGTTGTATAAATATCGTGAAGGACAGAAAAAAGAAGTATTTCCAGGCTATTGGATAGAAAAGAAACCTTTTTTGCATGTAGTCAATGAACTCTCTAATGAAGGTAAGAACCTTTACATTTTAGATGAAAGAGGAAAAGATCTAAGAGAAATAGAAATAGAAAAAGATCCTATTTTTATTTTAGGTGACCATCAAGGTCTTCCTCAAAAAGAACTCAAGCGCTTAAAAAAAATATGTACTCCAGTCTCATTAGGCAAACGTCTTTACTTCGCATCTCATACAATTGCCATTGTCAACAACGAACTCGACAGACGTGAAGATGCTGGATTGTTATAAATTGTCTGAATTATGCTATCTCAATAATAGCATTGATTTAGTACTAGATTGTAGTATTGAATCATAGTAATGATTAAAAACCCATCATGCACTGAAACATACATGGCAAAAGGCGCATCAATCAAATTTAAGTCATACGAAGAAACTATTCCAAAAATTCTTGACCTATTAAAATTAGAAAACGGTTTAGCAAACGCAGACACAGTAGTAATAAAGCCATTCTTGCTTAACCCAACTGAGAAATATGTTTCAGTTGATTTAGTTGAACAAGTATTAAGATTCTGTTTAATGCATAAAAAGTCTCTTGCAAAAATATTTATTGCAGAAGGTGCTGATGGTTATGACACTATGGACCTATTTGATGAACTAGGCTACAGAAAACTCTCAGAGAGATATTCAATTGGCCTAATAGATCTCAATAATACAGAAACAGAAAGCATAGAAAAGGCACAATTTGAGAAATTTAAGTCAATAGACTATCCTTCAATACTAAAGAACAGTTTTGTAATTTCTCTTGCAAAACTAGATGAGGATGAAGAATTAGGAATAACTGGTTCTCTCCCAAGTATGCTTGGAGCATTTCCAGGTTCTTCTTACAAAGGTCTTCTTTCAAGAAAAAAAAGCAAAATAAGGAAATGGCCAATAAAATATTCTATTAATGATATCATTCAATGCAAAATGCCTGACTTTGCAATCATTGACGCTTCGTCTAAAGGTTTAATACTAGCTGGCTTGCCTTTGGATATTGATAAACAGGCAGCAAAAATACTAGATAAAGACTGGAAATCAATACCATACATTAGTTTAATAGAAGAAAACTCCATATTAAGAGAAGTTGAAAAGCCATTAGAAAGCGAAATCTAACTTCAAAAAAATAAAATGATGAAAAAAGCGGTAAAGCTCACTTTAACAGGAGCAATGCAAGGAATATTCTTTAAGAATTTCATGAAAGAGAACGCTCAAAAATTTAATGTTACTGGTTTTGTAAGAAAGCTTGAAGACGGCCGCATGGAAATATTTATTGAGGGAGATAGAGAAAAAGTAGATGCAATGTCTTCTATTTGTAAAGAAGGTCCTCCTCACTCTCAAATAAGGAATGTAGAAGAAAAAGAAGAAAAATTTCAGGGCGTTTTCAGTGAATTTAAAGTGTTTAGCTTCTGAGTCAATAAATATATAAATCAAATTTCTTTAATCAATTTATGGGACGAGAAGAACAAATCATAAATGAACGCTTAAGAAAATTAAAAGAGTTAAGAGCACAAGGTATAAACCCATATATCTCAAAATATAACACAGACAGTACAGCAGCAGAACTACAGGAAAAACACGAAAAGCTTAAACCAGAAGCAACTACAAAAGAAAAAGTAAATGTTGCAGGAAGACTGCTTAGCTTTCGCGATATGGGGAAAATCCAGTTTGGCACACTGTACGATGGAACAGGCAAAATCCAAATAGTATTGCAGGAAGAAGGAACATCAAAAACTATCTCAGAATTTACAAAGAAATACCTCGATGTCGGAGATTTTATAGGAATCAATGGAACAGTATTTAGAACAAAGCGAGGCGAACTCTCTATACTTGTAAAAGATATTAAACTGCTCACAAAATCTATCCTTCCACTGCCAGAAAAGTGGCACGGCCTTCAAGACAATGAAGACAGGCTTAGAAAACGTTATTTAGATATCCTAATGAATCCAGAAGTTAAAGAAATGTTTATTAGAAAAAGTCTTTTCTGGAATACAATAAGAACTTTTCTGATAGAAAAAGGTTTTCTAGAGGTTGAAACACCAGCATTAGAAAATTCAGCAGGAGGCGCAACAGCTACACCTTTCGCAACACACCATAATGCTCTCAACATAGATATCTATCTTAGAATATCCATGGGAGAATTATGGCAA
This sequence comes from Nanobdellota archaeon, assembly GCA_030647095.1. Lineage (GTDB taxonomy): Archaea > Nanobdellota > Nanobdellia > Pacearchaeales > GW2011-AR1 > UBA73. The sequence continues at coordinate 18,284 of JAUSKH010000002.1, forward strand.
AAGAAATTAATGGTTGCTGGCTTTTCAAAAACATTTGAAATAGGAAGGCAATTTAGAAACGAAGGGATAGATGCAGAACATTTACAAGACTACACTCAAATGGAATTCTACTGGGCATATGCTAATTATGAAGACGGCATGAAATTAGTAGAAGAAATGTATAAGGAAGTGGCAAAAAAAGTTTATGGAAAAACAATATTCAAAATAAACAATCAAGATATTGATTTAGGAAAAAAATGGGGAAAAGTCAATTACGCGGAAACAGTAAAAAAAGAAACAGGAATTGATATTTTTTCAGCAAGCGAAAAACAAATGGAGAAAGTCCTAGAAAAATTAAAACAAGAGTTTATCCCAGGTTCACCAAAGCCAAGAATTATAGATGCTCTCTGGAAATACTGTAGGAAGAAAATCCAAGGACCTGCTTTTCTTACAGGTCAGCCTGTTGAAGTATCTCCATTAGCAAAACGTTCTGAAAAAGATCAAAGAACAGTAGAGCAGTTCCAGGTAATAATAGCAGGAACTGAAATAGGTAATGGTTACAGCGAATTGAACGATCCTATAGACCAAGAATCAAGATTTGAAGAACAGCATTCAATGAAAGAATCAGGTGATGCAGAAGCACAAAGTCATGACTTTGAATTTGTGGAAGCTCTCAAATATGGTATGCCTCCTACTTGTGGCTTCGGTGTTTCAGAACGTTTATTTGCATTCCTCGAAGGTAAACCTATAAGGGAAACAGTAATCTTCCCATTAATGAAACCTATTTCTCAAATAAAAGAAAAAGGATGTGCAAAGAATGGCAAACGTTGATTTGATTGTAAAAAGTAAAATTAAAGAAGCAGTACCCGAACTTAACGTCGCAAGCGACGTGCCAGAAGCACTAAACAAGAAAGCATTAGAACTCTTGAAGGAAGCTGCTGAAAGAGCTAAAGCAAACGGCAGAAGAACACTACAAGGAAGAGATCTTTAGATTTTTGTAAGAGAATTAATTATTTAAAACAAAACATTTATATAATAGTTATACATATAAGTTATACAATGTCAATAGAAGTTAAAACGAAAAGATGGGGAAATTCAATAGGTGTAATTATACCTAATGAAGCTATAGAAAGATTAAATATAAAGCCAGAAGAAGACATAATAATAGAAATTGAAAAAAAGAATAATGTGCTAAAAGAGATGTTTGGAAAAGCAAAATTTAAGAAATCCGCTAAAAAAATGATAGAAGATTTTAGAAAGGAAAATAATAGCAAATGGATGAAATAAAGAGGTGTCTTGATACTTACGCCTTGGTAGAAATATACTTAGGCAATGAAAAATTTGCTGAGTATCTAAATGTAGACTTTATTATCAACGACCTAACTCTAGCAGAATTTTATGGTGTACTTTTAAGAGAGTATGGAGAAAATGAAGCAAACTTATGGTTAAAAAAATTAGAAAGGTATGCTCTACAAGTTAATAGAAAAGTACTAATTGAAGCTGTTAAGTTTCGGTACGAGCACAAAAAGCAGAACATTTCATTCTTTGATGCAGTAGGGTATATGTTTTCGGTTAAGAATGGCTATTACTTTGTAACAGGTGATAAAGAATTTGAAAATCTACCGAATGTTGAATTTAAGAAGAAGTAGGTTTAGATATATTCAGTTTATCTAATTAAACAAAACATTTAAATATAACTTAATATTATATAAAATATAACAAAGGTATAACAAAAATGGAAGCAGTTGTAAAAACAAGATCAATAGGAGGTTCTTTGGTAGTAACTTTACCTTCAGAAATAGTTAAACTAGAGGATCTAAAAGAAGGAGAGTATGTTGAAATTAAAGTAAAAAAGAGAAAGAGAGATTATTTTGGAGCATTAAAAGGTATGGGCTCTTTCAAGGAAGAAGACAAAGCCAGAGGGCAATTAGATTAATGAAATATATTATAGATGCATTCTCATGGATAGAATACTTAGAAGGAAGCGAAAAGGGTAAAAAAGTTTATGAAATACTAAGTTCAGATGCAGAAAATTATTCTTTATCAATAACTATAGCAGAAGTTGTAAGCAAAGTAAAAAGGAAAAATGGGAATCAACAACTTGCTTATAATTCCATTATTTCAAATTCAAAAACATTAGAGATAACTTCCAAAATTGCACAAGAAGCAGGATTACTCCATGCAGAAATAAGAAAAAAGTCACCTAATTTTGGTATAGTTGATGCTTTATTAATAACTGCCGCAAGAGATATTAAAGCAAAAGTTCTTACTGGAGATCATCATTTTAAGCAATTTAATGAAGCTGTTCTTTTGTAAACTCTCTTTTCTAGGCAAATTTAAAAACCAGTTAAACATTAGTTAATAAATTCTAAGATGCCAAACAATAAATCAAAAGGGTCAAAAGCAGAAAGAGAACTTGTGAAGCTTTTCACAGAACAGGGCTGGCGAGCAGTTCGTGTAGCAGGTTCAGGAGTCCTAGATGAATCTCCCTGCGATCTTATAGCAGCAAAAGCAGGAAGAAAAGGTTTTGCTGTAGAAGCAAAATCAAGCAAGAAATCTACAATTTATATTACTAAAGATCAAATAAATGATTTTATCTTGTTCTCGACAAATATAGGTTTAAAGCCAGTAATTGCAACACGCTTTAATAGGGAAGGCTGGCTTTTCGTAAGCCCAAAATATTTGAAAGACACAGGTAAATTCTGGGCAGTAAGCCTAGCAACAGCAAAAGAAAAAGGAAAAAGATTCAGCCAGTTCTTCGATTAATAAGCTATTAACAACATCTGAATTTATCTTCCCACATATCTCTTCTATCCTTACTGCTAAATGGTTTTATTTTACTTTTTAGACTTCCAAATAAAGACTTGGGCGCATCATCCTTCTTTAAATTTTTTTCTTTAAGCTTCATGGTTTTCATATAATTTATAATTATCTAAATATTTACTCCAAAATTCATCATCTTTTTTATTGTTCCAGATTTTATTCATTGATTTCTCAGCTAAAATCGACCAACCAATTTCCTCTGTTTTACTTTCATCTTCTTCCATAAAAATTAGAAGCATTGCTGATTTATATATTCATCCAAATAAAATAAATTCTAAAGCTCAGAACCCTTAGCAACAATACTACACGCACTCGGCGAAGGTCTATTACCCTGAAGATCAGAACACTTCACATAGTAAGTTGAATCATGCTTCCATTCAGCCATATGAACAGACTTAACTATAGGATCTTCATAAAGCAAAGGCAAACCTTCCTCAAATTTATAACTGCACCCAGTTAACGAATATACGCACTGGGCATCTTCATCAGTAACTACTTTCAAGCTATCTTCCTCTCTATAAACACGTGTTATTTTAGGATTTGTTTTATCAATAGATATTGTAAATGTTGTGTTAGCCATAGCACTATTTCCTCCAAGATCAACACACTTAAAGAAGAATTGATAGTTTCCAGCTCCCAAGTCTATTGTATGGTTGTGTAAATAGCTCTCTTCGCCAAACATGACTGTATAACTATCAATATTTGCTTGTGATGATTTAAAGTAACACGTTGATGCGCCTTCATTTGCTCCATGTGCTGTTTCCACTTCAAGACTTGTTGTGATAGTAGTTGTACCACCTCTAATAGTTCCGTTAGGAGCAACACTTACTATGTTTAACTCTTCTGTACCTTTAAGTGTAATGCACTTACTTACAGACATAGTATTTCCATTAAGATCTTCACATCTAAAGCAGAATTTATTATCTTCATGATTCTTTATTCCACTTAAGTCACCAGAGCAAACAAAATTAAGATTTGCGTTGAATTGATATACTTCTGTCTGACAGCTCATCGGATTTTCCATATCTTTGAACGCTTTATCTGTTCTACTCCATTTACACTGCGCAGGCTCATCTATATAAACATCAATAGGAACTTTATCAGCATTGAATTGCACAGGACTTCCGTCTTGTATTGAAGTATCCTGAATTATTGGCTGTGTTGTATCAGGCCCGGGATCAACACAGAACCTAAATGCAAACGCATCAGGATTTTCATTACCATTTGCATCTCTGCATCTTGTCCATAATGTATAAGTCCCTTTATTAGGTATCTGAGGTGCATTTCCAGTCTGCGTCTCTGAATTTTCAGGAGCAGGAACTTTAAGCTGTATGCTATGATTATATTCGTATAAGCTAGTATTTCCAAATATAAATTGCATATTATCAAACTTTCCAGTTAAATCATAACTTACTTTACACTGCGCAGGCTCATTCGTAGTCAAGCCAAATTCTAATTTTGTATAAGCCTGTAAACATGGATTGCTTCCTTTAACAATTTTCACTCCTCTATTGGGTGGTCTTATCGTAGTATCTGGAATATATTTCAATCCTCTAGGCTTCAATACATCACTCCATGGTTGCATTATCGGAGCACTTACATCTCCTTTATTCTTATTCACACACAATACATTATCTGTTCCTGGATTTACAATATCACAACTCTGTCCAAGACTTTTACATCTATATTCAGAACAAGTCTTCATAGGATTTTTATTACAATCCTCACATCTATCTCCTCCCAAAGGAGGTTCCCAAGGATAACACTCAAACACAACTAATTCTTTTTTCTCTTTTTTGTATAATGCTAAAAAAACTAATGCACCTGCGCCAATACCAACTAGCGGTCCTGCAAGAGTGTACCCCATATTATATCCTATAGAACCAACAAAACCAGTAGTAGCTCCAGCAAAACCCAAAGCCTTAGAATTATTAGGAGTCATTCCAAGTAAATATTTTCCTATTAAATACGCTCCTCCTCCAACAATACCTGCCCATACAACTCCTGATAATAACAAACCAGGCACTCCTCCCCCAAGTCCTCCTCCAGAGAATATTCCTCCAAGCATACTATCAGCTCCAGCAGCTGCAGGCAAAGATCCTCCACCAGGTAACCCTCCTGTCGCAGCAGTTTGCGTTCCAACTCCTCCCGCAGTACCACCAGCATTAGCCGCACTTTCTGCAGTCGCTAATTCTGGATGTGCAGTAGCAAAAGCTTGTTGACTGGGAAATACTTCTTTTCCCCACTGATATTGACCATTCCCAATAAACCCAAATTTTTCACCAACTGCAGATGTAGGAATTATAGAAGCCGTTGGTTGTGATGTTGCAACAGCAGGACCAAATGCATTTGGACCAAGAGGATCAACACCACTAACGACACCAACTTCCTCGCTCCAAACAAAAGCAATAGCAAAAGACAATGCAATAAGCAAAAACATTTCTGAAAATGCAGTTATTTTTATAAAATTATTATTTCTACTTTTTCTTCTCATCCGAATAATCCTCCACTACTTTTATCAGCTTCAACAGAATTTATTTTTATAGCATATCCTTTCTTAGCACCTACTTGTCCAACGATATTAGTCTTAAATCCACAATCTCCAAGAGAAGAACATAAAGCTGCCCTTTTCAATTCAGTTGATTGTTCTAAACATTCGCAATGGTCAACACATTTCCAGTCTCCCCCAATCAGTCCTTTTTCATAAGTTACAGGACAAACAGCATTTGCTTGAGCGCAAATTCCTTTTGCATCCCCCTCTTCCCAGAATTTCAATCCAGGGGCATTCTTTGGAACACAAGCTCCTTGAGGAACTCCTCCATTTGCTTTTGCTTCTGCAACTATTTTATCTTGTAATCCTGCTAATGACGCACCATCCGTCGGTGTTCCATTAAGTGCACTACCCATAAGCATATACTCTATACCTTGAAGCCATACACAATCTCTTCTATCAGTATTAGTACAATCCTGTGCATTCTTTTGCGTAGTGCAATCCTGCCATCTATTTACTCTGCACGCAGCTTGCGAGAAAGCTCCTACAGAAGTTTGAATCGTATTTTGAATGCATTCTTCCTGTCTAAATTCAGCACAAGGTTCAACAATAACCTCTCCATTCACACAAACATACCGATAGAATTTACTTCCAACAGGATCAACTCCTCCAGCAGCCATAGCAACCTGACCCAATGCTCCATTAAGCTGTCCTTTTGCTTTATCAGATCCAAAAAACGTATTTAAGACGCTAGCAATATTACCAGCTTGTGGTTTGGTAACACTAAAATCACTTTTGCCGTCGAAACCGCACCAACTCTCTCCATGCAATCTTTTCTTTCCAGTTGGATCAATACAATTCAAATCAGCACAAATATTATCACCATAAGCAGCTTTAGCTCCATTTGCAGTACTTGAAGACCTACAAAAACTACCTAATAAATAATTACAATTTCCACAACTCTTTGATAAAGTATTTGCTGCATTAGGACTACACGCTTGAGGCTTATCAACAATATTTGCCCAATATTGTTTATTATTTATTTTTGAAGAATCATATATATTTGCAGGATTTCCACAAGTATCAACAAAATAAATTTCCTCTTTGCCAGGCATGCAAATAGTCTGCTTTGTTGGTCCGCAATTTGTTCCAAGTTCCTCGGCAGAACAAAGTTTTCTAGGATGGAATTCTACTTTAGAATTACTTCCACTGGTAGTATTACTATTAATACTTCCATTTATATCACTAATAGCTTTTCCTGTCGTGGTTGTAGCAGGATTTGTAGTACCTGCAACAGTAGTAGTTCCACTTGCAGTCGTAGTAGTGCTTGTTGTCTGTGTACTTGGAACTCCAGCAGTATTTCCACTTGTAGTGGCAGGAGTCAAATCTAGATTTGTTTTTACATTACTTGTCCCGCCAGTTTGACTAGCACTAGTTGAACTTCCTCCAGATAGAACATCATTATTACAGTTAGACCTTGTAGTAAATTTACAAGTCTTCTCAAAATCTTTTTCGTAAACACACGCCCCCTTCTCATCTGCCCTCGCTGTTAATATACATTGAACTTCACTTTTCATTGAAGGATCATAATTCGTTTCTAAACTCAACAAACTTGAAAGTCTTTTACACCTAGTTAACGTTACAAAAGAAGCCTGATCCCCTAGAATACAACAGCCTAACTCGCATTGAGCAGGTTTATTCTTTGACCAAGTACCTTGATTAGAATTACAAACCATTTGAGGAGTGTTATCTAAACACGTTCCTTCAATCGAATCAAAACAAAAGCCAGAAGTACAAAAAGCCGTGGATTGACAAGCAGTTGGAACAGTTTTTACTCCTACAGCACAATCATCCTTCTGAATATCCTGACAAAATAATCCCGACTTTGTTTTTTCACAACATAGTGTTGGTTGTGAAGTGCCAACAGTTTCTGCAGCAGAAACAAAATAAATAAGCATAAAACTAATTGTAAACACTGCAATTCCAAGTAAAATCTTATTTTTTCTATTCATTTTATGATGTAATCCCATAACCAGCAGGCCATGCAAGACTTCTGGATGCGAATACGAATTTTTCTTTTGTGGTAACATCAGTTAAAGTGTAAACTTTTGAACCATCCTCTAATTTTATTTTTTCTATCTTTAAATTAGGATAATATTGCATATATAAAGTTACTTCTGAATCACCATATGTAGACTCATAATCAATAATGCTAGTTGATATCATAAGCAGATTGTACATTTCACTAGGCATATCAATATTTAATTCGCTAAAAGTTTGTGTAGAATCTTTTGTAATACTCATAGGTGTCTCAATCACTAAACGAATATTTCCAGGAACTATTTCGGCATGAGACTTTAACCCCCCTAAAGAAACAGAATATCCTTGGCTTTCATAACTCGTCTTTAATTGTTGCATGCAATCATCAGCAGAATCTTTAATCATTTTGCTTAATTCAACTTCAAAATGCCCCTTAATCAAAGGCTGCTGAACAGTACAAGTTTTATAATATTGAGATGTATAACATAAATATTTTACTTTTTCTCCTTTATATAAAATAAAACCTTCTGGTTCATTATATCCTCCCTGTTTAGAAAGAATATCTACAGAAGATTGTACGCTTTGCTCTATACAAGACTTAAGAAAAGTAGATGGAACGGTTTCACCTACAACAACAGTCTTTATATTTGGATAGAAAAAGTAAACTGCTAATATACCAGCAACTATCACAATTGCAATAATTACATAAATCGCAACCTGCCCTCTTTTGTCCATTATTCCCTCAATACTAAACTGTTTATAATTGTTTCTTTTAACTATCATCTATTTAGTAACACTCCCTGCGCAACAATGTCGCATTGATCATTTCTATTCATATTTCCAAACTTATCTTTGCACTTAATATAATATGTTTTCAAGCTATCAAATGTAACTCTGTGGATAATTCCATCAATATCTTCATTAGTTTGCTCCCCTTTTTCAAATTCAAATGAGCAAGGGTCAGTTTTTCCTTCTTGAGCTTTAGTAACAAAAGAGCATTTAGCTTCTTCATTTGTTATTATTGCAAGCGAGCCTTCATCATTATATGTTCTTGTAACCAAAGGAGGAGTAAGATCTTTTTCTATCTTAAAAATACTTTCCTTTTGAGCGCTATTCTTAGCAGAATCCTCGCATTTAACAGCTAGTGTATGCCAACCAGCATTATTTCTTTGTTCAGGCGATTTATGGCTTGATCCACCTGATTGTGCAAATGGAACATATTGTTCATTATCAAGAGAATAATAACAATTTGCATTTCCATCAACACCTCCAGAAGTTTGAACCATTATATCAATAGAAGCAATAGGAGTTCCAACCCTTATGGTCACATTGTTAGGACTAATAGCATCAACGTTGAGTGGGCTTTCGGTTTTCTTTATATCTATTTTTATTCCTTGGTCATTCTTATTCCTTTCTGATTCTCTATCTGTTCCAGCAAGTTCAGGATGATCTTTAGCTCTGGTATATACAACAGTTTCAGAATTAGTAATAGGAACACTAGCGGTACACTCCCAAGAAGATGTAGTAACTTCTCTGCAATTCATTTGATTTTCCATTTGATCATAATCCTTATCTTCATAACTCCATCTAGCATCTATAGGCTCACTAGAAGTTATTTTAATTTCTTTTTCAGTTGCTCCATAAGGAAGCAAATTATTATCTTCGCTAGCACTAATAATAGGGGCAGTATGATCTTCTTGAGTCACACAAATATTGATTACATAATCTCTAGGACTTGGATTTCCATTTGCATCCTGGCATTTAACATACAAATTAAATTCTTTTGTCTGTCCTTGAGGAACTTGCTCTCCAACAGAATTTAACAAATCAAGCCCACGCACTATTTCACTATGTTCTTTATTAAGAGAATTATCTCCTGCCAAGTAACTCATTTCATCAAAAGACGCTGCCGCATTAGTTCCTAATTTACATCTTCCATATTCATCTAATTTAATTCCAAAGTTTACTGTTTCATATTGCGAAATACAAGCATTTCCACCTCCAGTTCTTCTAATTTTGAATCCATTTTCAGAAATATCTTGATATTCAAATCCAGCACTCTTTGCTTCCTCCAATTCAGATATTCTAGGTCCTGTCACATCACTAGGGGAAATATCAATACACTTAAGATTAGGGTCTTCTCCTTCTAATTTACAACTCCCTCCCAAAGACTGACAAGCATATTCATTGCATGGGAATCCATCAGTTCCACATTTCTCGCAATTGCTTCCTCCCATAGGCTGTACCCACGGCTTACACTCAAATGAAACATGAACATATTTAATTTCTCCAACACCCATTATCCAATTTGTTACAATTGAAGCAATAACAACTACAGCTAATACAACACCAATTGGTCCAGGCGCAAAACCCAAGAATCCACTTACACTAGAAGTGCTAAGTGCAGCATATCCTATTAACCCTCCTGACACTGCTCCCATTCCCATCAAAGTATAAGTTTGAGCAACACCCATTCCTCTTCCAATACCACTAACTGAAATCAAGATAGATGTCGCTGCAAACCCAACTGCTGCTCCCATTATTGCTCCTCCAAATGCAGACATAGTAGGAGCACCAGCAGCAGGCGCAGTCGTAGTGGTCGTCGTTGTAGTCGCAGGCGCTCCGCCATATAATTGCGCACTAGCGGCCCCATCGACAGCAATATATTCTCCACCACTTGTAGCAACAGGTACTAATGTTCCTCCTTCAACAGGAGTCATCGAAAGTGCTCCACCAGCCCCCTGATACATTGCTGGAACTGCTTCTGCAGTTAGAGGATTGATTGCAGTAGGTCCAGTCCATAAAACAGTATCTACTGCAGCAGTACCTACAGGAATAGCAGACGCTGCTCCAGCTGCGCCAGCAGCTCCAATTGAAGCAGTTGATGCACCACCAAGCACACCAGCATGTGCCAGTCCATAATATGCTAATGCTCCACCTCCAGCAATTCCACCAACCCATGGAAGTTCACTTCCACTGTATCCTCCAGGCTTTGGAGTTCCTCCAGTATAAACATTACCTTGCCCGTTCCCGCTTGAACTTTGCGTAGACGAGCCACCAAAACCATTCCCCAAAATAGCACTTAATCCTCCTACTCCTCCATTACTTGCCCCTATACTTTTTTGCAAGGTTTGGCTGTTAGCCGCATCAATATATTTTGTTTTATCAGGTACAGCATCGGAAAATGTTAACAAAGAGTTAGTAAAGGAACCAAGAAGAGATGAAGCACCAAGCACAGGTTTTTTATTTCTACACTCTCCAGGCGTACCAGTAACACATTTCTTTAAGTCATAACCACCAATTCCGCCACTAATACCTTTATAATTAACTTTCTGACCACAATCTCCTAAACTTGTGCAAAAATTATTCATCTCACTTACAAATTTTTGAGAAGGTTGAGTGCTGTCTGGATCATTTCCCTCAACACATTCGCAATTTGCTTTGCAAACCCATTCAACAGGTCCAAAAAGAAAACCTTTCTGTTCTTTTACAAAAACAGCTGTACACTCTTGACTAGCAAATTTACATACTTGCTCTCCACCTCCACTAACACCATTTCCCAAATTAAATCCAGGAGGATATTTAGGTAAGCAGACAGGGAATCTAAAATTCTTCCCTACTTCTACTGTTTTGACAAAACAATCAGGATCAAATTCACATTGGGTCATTGCTAATATCACTTGAGCAGTTCCCAAACCTCCTCCAACTTGTTGAGTAGGATTATATTTCAAACACTCCTGCCATCTATTTACTCTGCACGCGGCAGTTGAAAACTTTTCACTACTTCCCTCTTTTGGCTCTTGATGTTCTGTGCAGATTTGATTTCTATAATTTTCACAAGCAGTTAATTCTATCTTGCCATCTTGACAAGATTTTCTATAGAATAGACTTCCTGGAGGACCTATTGACCTTCCTCCAATAAAACCACCTATGAAACCTCCACCTATCCCGCCTAATCCTCCAGCATAACTTAAAGCAGCAAATCCAGGTATGTCTGCTCCCGCAACACCAAATTTTGTTTGATAAGCACACCACGTTTCTCCATTTTCCCTTCTTCTTCCATTATCAGAATCATCTTCGCATCCAAGATTTAAACATACATCTCCTTGACTTGTATCATCTAATTTTTCTTCACTTGTTTTATCTCCACAAACACTTCCAAAAAGACGATTGCAATTTCCACAACTAGCCTGATTCTTTAACCAATCTCCAGCTTCGCCAATGCTACAACTTTCGCTTTTAGCTAACAGCATTCCTTCTTTTCCAGCAACTTCACTTCCGTAAATATTCTCTCTATTTCCACAACTATCAAACCAGTAAACTTCATCCAAACCATCAACACAAGAACTACTTTTCTTTGTAGTACAAATAGTATTCAAAGAAGGATTAGAACAAAGCATTCCAGCATTGAATGTTCCATGTATTTGAGAACATTCACTTTGACTTACTAGCTTACATCCTTTCATTCCAGAGGAATCACCACTATCAAAAGTACATGCTCCCTGCTGTTCTCCAGTTGCTAGAGCTAAACAAGCCATTTCTGAATTAAGAGTAGAATCAAACGTCGCAGACTCTCCATAAACAAGACCAAGATCTTCTGCCGTTTTTTGGCATTGTAAATCTGTCGTGAATTTAGCTTCAGTTCCTAAAACACAACACCCTCGATTACATTCTTCTATATTACCATTGGGATCATCAAACCATTTTCCTTCTTTCTCTTCACATGATCCTTTTGGAGCATTGAACTGACAGATACCCTCACTAGGATCCTGGCAAGTTCCTATTTTACATTCATCAGGCGCATTTCCACCAGGAGAATTAAGATTTGCTATTTGAGTGCATCCTCCAGGCAGGCATTTATCTTCGCAATCTTTAGTAGTATACTTCTGGCACTGTTCTCCCTTTTTTGATTTTATACATATGCTAATGCCTCCGCCAGTTACACTATCAATTCCTTGTAATATCTGTTGAGGATTAATTCCAGCCAAGTCAGAGGCAGATAAGGCAGAAACAAAATTATTTCCTAATAATAAATAGAGCAGTTTCTCAAAACTTCCTTTCCAACCTTCATTTACAATTCCAGAAACTCCCCCTAAACTCTGGCTTTCAAAATAAGAAAAAGAGAACAGCATCCCAATTAATAATATCATCTCGGCAATAGCATCTATTTTTTTATTGCTCCAAATGGGTTTAGTACCTTTCAGCTTGCTAAGATTAGTCTCGTTCGTTTCCATTTGGAGGCTTAAAGAATACACTTCCGCCTTTCTCAATTTGGATTCTTTATTTCTTTGTCTCATTATTAAAGTCCTGATGGAATAGCACAGCTTCTTGTAGCCACCATCATATATTTTCCAGTTTTAGTATCTCTTATTGTGTAAATCTTTGTAGATTCTGGAAAAGAATATCTAGTTATTGAGAATCTTGGATAAAGTAAATGATATCCAACATTTTCAAAATAACAGTATTTAGCTTCCTGTGCAGCAATCTCTGTTGCAACTATTGCTAAATCATAAGCAGGACTCATAACATCAACATCAAATTCGTCATAAGTTCTTGTCTCTTGTTTTGTTGAAACAGTTGTTGACCTGATTATCTTAACTTTAACTTTATTAGGAACAAGCGAGACATTAATCAAAATAGATCCATAACTAATGTTCCCCTGCCTCTTTTCTGCTTCTTTTTGTAAATCAAAGAAGCAATCAGCAATATTGCCGTAAAGATAATCTCCTATTTCTTTCTTCATTTCATTTAGAAGCATTGGATGTTGGTTTATGCAAGGATCGTAACTACCTATATTCTCACATAAATATTCCACATTTGTATTATTATATCTCTTTGTATTTCTTGGGCTGACAAAACCACCTTGTGGTAGCATAATATTTAATGCTTCTTGAGTATTTTTTTCAGTACACTGTTCAATAAATGTTTGCGCATCAATAATGCCTGGCTCAGGCGTTCTAAATAAGTTAGGTCCCCTTCTAAGCATAAAGAAGATAAGTATAGACGCAGCTAACACTAATGCAATAATAACCCAAATAGCTAGCTGCCCTCTTTTACTCATTTTTTTGTTTACCTTCTTTTTGCCATAATAATAAAATAGCCTCCTCTATTGCATGGGATTTATTGCGATAAGAACGTTTCTTTAGTAATACATCTAGAATCTTCTTTGTTTCTGGATCTATTGTAGCTGATACTCTTTTCTTCATTATTTTTAGTAATACTCAATAACATTAAATATATTAAGTATTATTTAATAAACTAAATATTACTTTATATTACTATCAAACCATACTTATAAATATTTGCTCATTCATAAAAAACCATGGAACCTAAAACTCCTGACAAATCACAACTAGGACAAGTTCATGTCTTTTGGGGAGATGGAAAAGGAAAAACAACTTCTGCTTTTGGTACTGCTTTGCGTGCCTGCGGCAATGGCTACAAAGTGCACCTAGTGCAATTTATGAAAAATGGTACAGGAGATGCAGAATTAGAAATTCCTGGAGAAATAATCTCCTTAGCCAAATTTAATAATTTTTCATATAAAAGATTTGGTACGGGCTCTTGGGTAATAGGCAAACCAAAACAACACCACATAGACAAAGTAAGCGAAGCATTTGATTATCTTAAATCATCTCTAAATCAAGATTACGATATTATAATAGCAGACGAAATATTATATGCAGTACAACTCGGACTTCTCGAAGAAAACAAAGTTGTAGAATTAATTAGAACAAAACCAAAAAACAAAGAACTTATTCTGACAGGTTCTCACATACCTTTTCCAAACATCTTTGAACTTGCAGATTTAGTTACAGAAATAAAAAAGATTAAGCATCCTTATGATGCAGGGATCATGGCGAGAAAAGGTATAGAATACTAATTTATAGCACATATATTTATAAAAACCTTTCAATTAAATACCGAATGAAAAAAGAGGTGTTCATAATACTAATACTAGCAACTCTCCTTCTAATTTCCTATTCTCCCCAATCAAATCACAAAATATTATCAAAATAGAACTACAAGCAAACGTTATCAATCAAACCTCTCAAAATCTGACAATTATAGGAAACGATGGAAAAGAATTCTCTTACAATTCCATCAACTTTACAGATTTTAATATATCTTTAGTATCTCTATCCATGCAGCCTACAGAATTAGCCTCTGAATATTTTCCTCCGGTGAATAATGTGTACAATTTTGACATTGAATTATTGGATAAATTCAATAATACCATATTTAGAAAGGAAGCAGGGTACGAATTTTACGAATTCTACGCTAAACAAAGGTATTTAGTATTTAATATAAGAGATAGTTCTGCTCTTCAGTCACTAAGAGTAACCTATTCTGGGCAAGAGAAACTATTTACAGACTTAAAGGAATCTTTATGCAATACAGATAAGATTTGTGAGGGTTTTGAAGATTACTATTCTTGTCCAAGCGATTGTACAATAAACGCTAAAGACAATCAATGTATCCTGAAAGCAGATAGTCTGTGTGACCCTGATTGCATATATAATCCTGACTGTCAGCATAATGCTTCAAATTCTAGCACTTCTTCATTTTGGATAAAGAATAAAGCGTCAATCTCGGTGTTTGCAGTGGCGATAATTTTTCTAATAATACTACTAACGATAGTTGTTATTCTGCTAAAAAGAGAAAGTAAGTCTTAATAAGGAGGATATTTCATCTTACGAGATAACTCTATGTCTCTTAAGATTTTCTCTCTTGTAAATTCAGATTCCCAATTCTGTGCTTCTTTTAGACTACCAAAATTTATAACTCTATTCTTAAGTATTACTCCTTCCCTATAAGCTAAGTTTCCTTCTCTTTTCCAACCTGCTATATTTTTATTATCATAGGGCTTTACAATTCTCATATCATCATGACTTTTATGTTGCATATGATAGTCATAAACTGGATAATTAGTGCTAGAATTTAGGTTGCTCTCGTTAGCAGGTCTTTTATTCAAACTACATCCTGCAACGCCTAAAGCTATCAGACCGGTTAATCCTAGTGAAGCACCTTTTAAATTTCTCATATTCCAAATGGATGTAGCACCTATTTAAATCTTTCCATCTGTCACCACTAGTAGATGACATATAAAGCCTATTGTGCAAAAGCAATCCTTAAAACCTTCTTAGCCAATCTATCTTAATGATTCCAGTAAACATAAATCCGATAATTTTTCGCCTTGGCTCTTTTCAATTAACATATTATGCACTGAATTTTCTTCTAGGTTTTGTAGTTTCTCTAATTGTTTTACTTCAAGCAATAAAAAATAAAAAAATAAAAATCACAAAAGAGCAAGCCTACGATCTTATAATCTTGCTTTTAATAGGGATAGTTGTAGGAGCAAGATTATTCCATATTATTTTCTGGAATTTAATTTACTTTAAAGCTAATCCAATTGAAATATTCTATATTTGGCAGGGTGGTTTAAGCCTCCATGGAGGGATATTAGGAGCATTCATAGTAGGAATTATTTTTACAAGAAAAAATAAAATAGATTTCTGGAAATTAGCAGATATACTGGTTCTCCCAGCAATATTTATGCTTGCTCTAGGGAGAATCGCTAATTTCATTAATGTAGAAATTCTCGGAAAAGTTACTTTATTGCCTTGGTGCGTTCAGTTTGTTGGAATAGAAGGATGTAGACATCCTATACAACTCTACGCAGCAGCAGGTAGATTCGCGCTATTTTTCTTACTTCTAGCAATCTCAAGAAAAAAGAATCAAAAGCCAGGTTTTATCTTCTGGCTGTTTATAACCTTAATGGGCATCGGAAGATTCTTTTTAGATTTCTTACGTATAGACACGCACTATTTAGGTCTTAACGCAGGTCAATGGTTAAGCATAGCAATGTTTATTATTGGTTCTTTTGCTTTAATAAAATACTATAAAAGAGATTTGAAAAGTTTGTTACATAAAGTATTATAAATTAAGCTAAGAAGTCCTTCTCACTTGTTTTACTCTGATTATCGACCTTTACAATTCTTTTTAAAACGCCCTTTCTTTTTGATAGTTCTCTTATCTCTTTGGGATCCTTAACATTTTGAGGTATAACTATCTCTGTAATGTTTAAGATGTGCTTTATAAATATGTCTTTAAAATTAGAATAATCAAAAAACAAATCGTTTACAATATCTTTATTTGAAGTTTTAAGCGAGCAAAAATCTGCTTTTGGTTCAGCTTCCCCTTTACCTGATGGTTTTCCACTCTTAGGAGCCTTTGCTTTTATTTTTAATTCATATCCTTCAATGGAAAATGAAAGAGCATAAAAAGCCTTAGGGTATTTAATCATTAATTGTAAAATATTCTTAGGATCTATTTTAGTATTTATAATTAATTGTTTTATTCCCATATATCTTTTAACATTCTCAATAGGGAAATTAATATCTTTCTGTAAATCTAATGTAGAAATAATTGCACCAGTAACTTGTATTTGAGAATTTATCTTTTCTAATCCAGCTCTAACAAAAAAGTTTCCAAACTCAGCACTAGATTTTATACTCCACTTATCTTTCTGTGCTTTTCCATCTAGCAAATATCTATTTTCAAATACACCCTTGCTGAATTTTACAAAATCAGAGTGTACTTCTTCATCACACTTTCCAAGAAATATTTTTCTTATTACGTTCTCCATTCTTTAGTATATGATGTGGTCTATTTATAAAGTTTTTTGAATTTTTCTTTAAATTCTTATAGAGAAGTTTGAATAATTCAATTTACAAACTTTGCAGCCTCTAAAACTGCAAGATTTTGCCGTTTCAAACTTCTCTTAGGGAAATTTAGGTAATTTTAAAAATTTCTCTATAGTTTTCTGAAAATAGTGTGGGCTGCAAGATTTATATAGAGGAATTTCTATTCTGTTGAATGGAAATTAAGGAGAGAGAATTCAGAAAAATAGCTTTGTTGATTTTGATAATCGGTCTTGGAGTACTTACTTACCTTATTCTTCGCCCAATTATGATTTCAATAATCGGCGGTTTGCTTCTTGCATATATGTTCTTTCCATTATATCGTCAAATATCAAAGCGCATAGGCTATCCAGGTCTCTCTGCTGGAATTGTGAGTGTTATAGTCTTAATTATTATTATTCTGCCTCTATGGTTCCTTATTCCTCCAATGGTACAACAGATCTTTGAGCTTTTCAGAAGTTCTCAGGGTATAGACATACAAAGCTTCTTGATTAGGCTATTTCCAACAGCATCAGACCAATTCATAACTCAAATTACAGTAACTGCAAATAGTGCAATAAGCAAATTAAGTTCAACAGCTTTAAATTACTTGGTTGATTTGCTTGTAGACTTCCCAACAATCTCTTTACACTTTCTTCTTGTAGCTTTTGTATTCTTTTTCGCTTTAAAAGACGAAATAAAATTCAAAGAATTCGCTTCGGCAATATCTCCTCTTAATAAATTTCAGGAGAAAGCTTTGGTAAAACAGTTTAAAGATATAACTGACTCGATAGTGTATGGTCAAATTCTTGTAGGTATATTTCAAGGAATAGCTACAGGAATAGGTCTAGTTTTGTTTGGCGTTCCAAACGCGCTTTTCCTTACAGTATTTGCAATAATCTTAGGGATTCTACCCGTTATAGGACCTCCTTTAATATACCTGCCAATTGCTGTTTATCTTTATTCCACGATAAGTTTCCCACTAGCAACTATTTACTTAGTATACAATCTAGTGGTAGTGTCTATTCTAGAGCATGTAATAAGAGCAAAACTTGTCTCTAGGCGTACTGATATTTCACAAGTATTCATATTAATTGGAATGGTTGGAGGATTATTCATATTTGGTATTCTAGGACTTGTTCTTGGTCCACTAATCATTGCGTATTTCATAACTCTGCTCAAAGCCTATAAAGATAATTCCCTTTCAAGCTTATTCTCTTCAGATTAAGCAATTGTAAATCTATTCAAATAACCACATTTCTCACAAGCCACAGTCTTAGTCTTTTTACTTACCCTAGTCTTTCCATTTAATTTCTCCAAACAATTTTTGCAGAACATCATTCTATATTTCCCTAGCTTAATATTATATTTCATCGCCAATCTTTTTATTTTTCTCACTTCTTCAGCACTAAATTCCTCTTTTTGGAAGAATTCATCAATTTTCTTTTGCGCCTCTGCCCTAGTAGTTTGTCTTTTCATCTTTTTATTAGGTCTATAAGCTATAAAAATTTATACAGTTAAAAATTGTTATCTCTAAAAAAAGGTATCTAAAAAGTGACTACAAAGCAAAGATTTAAATATTTCTATTTTATTAGTATTTTTATGCAAAATCAAACAACAGAAAAAGGGCAAGTCAGTTTTTATGAAAGTCCTGTTTATCAAATAGTAAAACAAATAAAAGAAGAAGGGTATTTACCAGCAAGTATTAATGGAGCTAAATTAGACGAATCAGACAGTCCTTCTCATTCGGGTGTCGGAATATTAAAATCAAGACCACCTATAAAACAAGGTTTATTAGGGTTCTTAGGAATTGAAACACGCCAGCGAGCCTTACACCTCGGAACCATATGGTTAGAAAATGATAGGCTTGGCGCAAAATCAGATTCAAACTGGAAGTTAGAAGCATATGGTAGGGAAAGCTTTTCTGAATTGAAAGAATTCATGGGTGATATGTCAAGCAAATACAATGTCAAAATAGACTCTATTCTATCTAGAGAAACGCCACATTTAGAGGCCTATGCAAGTGATGACTATTAATATCTAAAAACTGTTAGATTCTGCTATAAATTTCTAGAGTTAATTTTATTAATATCATTAGACATAAAAAAGAATGAAAAACATAGCTCCAAAGATAACTAGACAAAGATTGCTAATAGAAGGTTTCTATTCAATTGATGTAAACAAAGAAGTCATTGAAAACTATTTCAAAAAAGTTACTTCCTCCTTAAATCTTAGAATGTACGGCACACCAATAATCTTCTCTCCCGGAGGAGAAGGTAAAGAGGAGAATCAGGGCTATGACGCTTTCGTTCCTCTTATAGATTCAGGCATCTCCCTTTATGTATGGTCAAAATCCAAATTCCTTTCATTAATCATCTATACCTGCAAAAGCTTCGATGAAAATAAAGCAGTAGATGTAACAAAGGATTTCTTTAAGATTAAAGACATAGTTTCAGAAGGATTCTGATTCTTTATTATAAGTTTAAGGAAAATAATGAGGACAGCATCTGTGCTTCGCCTCTTGTGGGAGACTAACGCAGCAGACGTAACGAGCTTAGCTATCTGTGTTCGGAATGGGAACAGGCGTTTCCTCGTTACTATGGCCGTCTTCATAAATGTGCTATTTTGATGGTATTTAAATCTTACTTTGTTGCTGCCAGACGTATGTACGATTTTATCATCCTATCTAATTTCTCCACTTTTGCTGGATGAGAAAAGCCGATAGTGTCTCTAAATTTTTCAATATTGCTCTTTGCAGTTATAGTTAAAACATAGTTTGTATAAACTTTTGATTCTCTTCTTCTATCATATCTTCCTAGTTTATTTGATTTTATAGCAAACTCATTTTCTAAAATGACTTTTATTTCCTCTAATAATCTTTTTGAGTTAGAAGATAAGGTTATACTTCTTTTGATCTCATTAGTCTTTTTGTACAATCTCAATGCTGCACATCCCTCATCATCATATATTGTACGTAAAAACTCAACGTAAAGCTCTCGACGATCAATAAATTTAGGCATATACAATGCAAAACTACGATAGTCTGCTAATAAAGATTTTAAGAATGTATGAATTGGTTTATTCTGGACCATAATAAATCGTGTGCCAGAATTAACTTTGCCCTTAATTAAATGAATATTTCCAAAAAGAAATATTAAGTCTTTCTCAAAACCATTTAATAAAGTATCATTTTTATTATAATATGAAAAATATTTATTAGTTACGCACCCATCCCCCATCAAATGAGCAACTACCCTTACCAGAGCTTTAGTTTTTTCTGAATCCAATAATAATTCTTTATAATCTTCCATTTTATTTTTAGGCTCCTAAGATATTTAAATCTTTCGGCTCCTAAAAACTTATATACTTATTAGTATCTTTATAAATATGAAAATCCAAAGGAGACTATCTAGAAAATACAAAAATCAAGTTTATTATAAATATATTCTAGTTATACCAAAAGAAGATATTATAAATGCAGGTTTATCAGAAGGCGATGAACTTATTTCTGAAGTTAAAAAAGGCGAGATAAAACTAAGAGTAAAATAAAACCAGCATCCATCCCCTTTCTTTTAACTTTGGCAAAACCAAAGAATACACTTAAAAACTATTCATAATTGGAATAAATATGCAGGAGTAGCGAAGTGGTCAAACGCGCGAGACTCAAGATCTCGTCCCTTAGTGGGTTCAGAGGTTCGAATCCTCTCTCCTGCATCTTTGCTCACCGTAGCGAGAAGCACCGCAGCAAAGCGAGGATGCTCGCAGCAAGAGTGAATCGAAGATTATTAAGCAGCGAGCAAGCCCGCAGAGCTTCAAGGCGAGAGTGAGTCAAAGATGAGTGTATACGAGGAAGGTCACAGCAACAGTAAATCAAAGAGACCTTTTCTAAAAAGAGAATAAATTTTTAAACACCTGTAAATAAATACAATCATGAAAGTAGTAAGAATA
>JAUSKH010000003.1 GCA_030647095.1 Nanobdellota archaeon
GTCTGCTAATTTATGTCAAGTACTTAACAGCAGTTAAGTACGCCGACCCCGTCAACAGCGCTCTTTGAGCCGTATTCGAATAGAATGGAACAGGCGAAAAGTAAGCTTGACCGGGGTCAAGAGTTGAATTCAAATAGTAAAACCATTAGAATGCGGCGATGGAAAGAAGACATAGAGCTCAAGCTCAAGATGGCACGCCAAAAACGCCAGATACCTCTCCCAAAATCTATGACAGAGAGATGGTAAGAGGAATTATAATAAATACAGAAGGAAAAATATTAGTGGTGCAAAAAGGACCAAAATCAAAAACTGCACACATGTGGGAATTCGTAGGTGGAAGTGTAATTGGATCTATCCCTGCAAAACCAACTAAACTGGTAAGGGAATTGATTCGGGAAGCTAAAGAGGAAACTACAATAGTATTAAAAGCGGAACAAATATCACCTATCGAACAGACCTTTGATTATGATCGTGTCCATAACGGGATTGCATCCTTTGGCTTTGTCTATGTTTATATAGTTAGACTAGATGAGACGCAATCAACACAAAGAATAAAATTAAATAAAAAAGAGAATCTGGTTGATCATAGATGGATCACAATTTCAGAGCTTGGAGAAATGCATCAGGGAAGAGCAGGAGACATGATGAGAATTTCTCCGAATTCCGAAAAAATAGTAGCTCATCTTATTACAAACCCGCAACTCCTCGCTGCCTAGTGCTATACTGAATTTGTGGAGAAAACTAGGAGAAAAGTGAGGCCGATTGCCAGAAAGAGACATAATTTTGTTTATCTGCTCTTGGCAATTCTTTTTGCGATTCTAACAGGATATTTATTTTTTAATCTTCCTCCGGATCATAAATTTGAAATTGCAAACTTTGGAATCCCAATCCTTCCCATATTTTTTACCCTCTTAGGTCTTTTAATTTTTTCTCTGAGTACTTTTATTTTTATTCAAAGACAACACGGGATCATAATTACCCTAATTACACTTGGATATTTATTAATGAGATTAATAGGTATTACTCACTGGATTTTTCTAGTTCTAGTCTTAGGACTCTTAATAGTCCTCGAGCTTTTTATAATTAAGAAAAAATAAATCATAATTATCACCAGTATACTAGTATATTAGTGGTGTATCATAAAATTAGTGATTGGGTTCAATTTCTGTTAAAATTCAAACTAGCCTCTACTCCAATTAGCAATTAGAAGTTAGTTGTTAGTAGTTGGCATCGCCTATGCCTAAATTCTATATTACAACAGCTATTCCTTATGTTAACGGGAGACCTCATATTGGTCATACTCTGGAATATTTTCAAGCCGACGTGATCAGAAAATATCATCAATTACTGGGAGAAGATACACTTCTTCTTTCCGGGGCTGATGAAAATGCTCTTAAAAATGTCCAGGCAGCTGAAAAAGAAGGATTACCGATTGAGCGGTATTTAGATAAATATTCCAACATCTGGAAAGAAACTTATGATCTCGTTGGAGTACATCTTGATGTTTTTCAAAGAGGTTCTGATCAAAAAAAACATTGGCCCGGTGTTCAAAAACTCTGGGAACTCTGTTTCAAGGCTGGAGATATTTACAAAAAATCATATACCGGTCTTTATTGTGTCGGTTGTGAATCTTTTAAATTAGAAAACGAGCTCGTAGACGGACTTTGTCCAATTCATCAAAAAACTCCTGAAAAAATATCGGAAGAAAATTATTTTTTTAGACTTTCTAAGTATCAGCAAAAACTAATTGATTTAATAGAATCTGATACTCTTCAAATTATTCCCCAAAATAAGAGAGCAGAAACGCTCTCATTTATTAAGCAGGGCTTAGAAGATTTTAGTATCTCGAGATCTAATAAGCGCGCAAAAGGAGTTGGAGTTCCAATTCCTGAAGATCCAAGCCAAAAAATGTATGTTTGGTTTGACGCGCTAAGTATTTACATAACAGGGATTGGATTTGGTTCTATAGAGCAGAATGACATTGACAATTATAGAAAATGGTGGCCGGCGGATTTACACGTAATTGGGAAAGACATAAACCGGTTTCATACTGTTTACTGGCCCGCAATGCTTTTATCCGGAGGTCTTCCCTTACCAAAGCAAATCTTAATTCATGGGTTTGTTAACGCAAAAGGCGGAGAAAAGTTTTCTAAATCTCTTAGTAATGCACCAGATCCTAAAGACGTAATCAAAAAATATGGATTGGAGGGAGTCAGATACTACATGCTTTCCCAAGTCCCAATTCAAGATGATCATGATTTTACATTCGAGCGGTTTGAAGAAGTTTATAATGCGGATTTAGCAAATGGGTTGGGTAATTTAGTATCCAGAGTGGCCCGACTTTGTGAGAAAGTTGAGCTTGATTCTTTGCCTGAAACAAAATTAAACCAGAATTACAAAAAAACAATTGATGAATATAGATTTAATGATTTACTTGGTGAAATCTGGGGAAGAATTTCTGAAATTGATCAGGAAATTGAAATTAATAAACCTTGGGCAATCGAAGATCTGGCCAAACTCAAAAACTTGCTTCAAAGCTTGGTAGAAAAAATAAATCAGATTGCATTCGAATTGAAACCATTCCTACCTGAGACTTCAGAAAAAATTCAAACACTGTTTGCCTCTAAAAAAATTGAGTCAATTCCTCCCCTTTTCCCGAGGATTTAAATAATTAATAAGTAGAAATTCCAAGGACTGCCATTGTCTGGTCTTTAATAAGATAGCCTATTGCCAATCCAATTATTATTGCGCCCACTATATACATATAAACCTGCTGTTTTGAATATCTATGAGAAGTTAATTTAAAATTCTGATGTCTTGATCTCTTAGTGCTTCTTTTCTTAGCCATATTCTATTGTTTACTCAAACTTAAGATTTTGTCAAGCCCCACTCCGTTAAAACTTCGAGGGGCGAGATCCTCCATTAATCGCTCTTTGAGCTGCGCTATGAATAATAGGTAAGGCAAAAAGTAAGATTTGGATGGATCAAGAGGAAATTATATAATTAAACTATGATAGATGTTCATTGCCACTTAAATTTCAAATCTTTTGCTAAAGATTATGATCAAGTAATTAAACGAGCTGAAAAAGACGGAGTTAAGATAATAATAAATACCGGGACTAGCATTGAATCAAGTAGACGCGCTGTTGAACTGGCCGAACAATATCCAAACCTTTATGCAATAGTTGGAATTCATCCTCATCACGCGGATAAAGTAGGACTTAATTGGGATAAAGAATTAGAGCAAATAGCAAGATCTTCAAAAAAAATAGTAGGAATTGGCGAGATTGGGCTTGATTATTATTCCTATGCCTCAAATGGAATAGTTGATGCAAAACTACAGAAAGAGATTTTTCAAAAACAAATAGAAATTGCAAATAAACTAAACCTCCCTCTTCAAATTCACAACCGCCAAGCAGGAAACGATATTTTGGAAATACTAAATAGTCATTGGTCAATGGTAAATAGTCAATTGCCCGGCATGTTTCATTGTATGTCAGGAAATGTGGAATTCCTCAAAGAGGTATTAAATTTGGGATTCTATGTTGGCTTTGACGGAAATATAACTTATGAGGGAATCGCAAAAGGAGAAGATACTCCTCTTTCAGAACTCGTAAAACAAACTCCGATCGATTGGATTGTTACGGAAACTGATGCTCCATACCTAACGCCTGAGCCTCACCGCGGTAGTAGAAATATGCCTTCCTATGCTATAATTGTAGCAGAAAATATTGCTAAAATTAAAGGAATTTCTGTAGAAGAAGTTGAGGCCGCAACTACCAGAAACGCCAAAGCCTTGTTTAATATTTAAACTAATATCTATTATCTAGTTACTAATAACTAAAGCTATGACTAATTTTTTTGACAGGATATTTACCCGTTATCCGATTAAAACAAGAAGACTATTGGATATGGTCCCGGGAACAATTTCTTGGTCGCTTATTTTATTTCCATTATGGGGATCGCTTTTTATTCCCTGGGGAGTTTCATATTTTGTATTGTTTTTTGATATTTATTGGTTTTATAGATCCTTTTCCTTGGTAGTTACTTCTTCAATTGCGTCCAAAAAAATTAAAGAGGCAGAAAAAAAAGACTGGTTCCAGTTATCCAAAAACCATAAGAATTTTGATAAGGCAACTCACTTTGTCATTATCCCTAACTACAAAGAAAGAGTTTACAAATTAAGATCTACGATTCAATCCATTGCAAACCAAACTTTCCCGCCAGAAAAGATATTTGTGGTTCTGGCCATGGAAAAAAGGGAAAGCGATGCAAAAGAAAAAGCTGAAACTTTAATTAATGAATTTAAAGATATCTTTGGAGGCATATATGCCACTTATCATCCGGATATATTGGGAGAAGTAAAAGGTAAATCTTCAAATGAAGCATATGCCGGAAAAGAAATTTACAAAAAAATAATTAATGAAAAAATTGTAGATATTGACTTTGCAACAGTGACAAGTGCTGATGCCGACGCTTCATTTAATAAACAATTCTTTTCCTACCTAGCACACAGTTTTCTCACAGATCCAAGACCCTATAATAAATTTTGGCA
>JAUSKH010000029.1 GCA_030647095.1 Nanobdellota archaeon
TACGCATATGTTCCATATTTATTTAAAAAATACCCAATTTAAAAACATTCGTATAGTAAAAGATAGAATATTAATTAGAAAATGTAATTATTTAGCTACAACTTTTTTTGTCGCTTTCTTTTTTGATACTTCCACTATAGGATTAGCTGCTTTTTCTGCTGCAATTGCTGCATCACTTATTACTTTATCTCGTGCTTTTCCTCTTGTCTGATGGAAAGCTTCAGTCCATTTAAATTTTCTTTTATCCCTTCCTAATTTAATCATATTCCTCCTACACTTACTTGAACAGAAATAATTAACTACACCTATATTCCTAATTAAATGAAGTCCCTTATAAGATTTTTCATCTCTACCGCAAAAACTACATTTTACCATTATTCATTCCTCCAGGAAAATCCTGCTAATTTTTTATCGTGATCAACAAATTCTCTTAAAATCTTACTTTTTACAACATTTTTATAATATTCTGCTGTTTGTTTATTTTTCAGTTTATAAGACTGATCTTGCACAATAACAAAACCACCACGAGGTTTTTCAAGAGAAACAAGCTCTATTATTCCTTGATATCGTTTAAATATCCTAAAACCACCTATAATATTTATCTGTTTACTCAAATATTCCCTTAATACTGATTCTAATTCTTCGGTCTCTACTTTATCATAATCAGATACACCGCTTTGTCTTGCCAACAATTCTATTGTTGAAGTTATCATCCTGTTCTTCCTCCATAACTGCCTTTAATTTTTCTAGCTTCAATTTCAGTTTCTCTTAAAGTTATAAGATCGCCAACCCTTACAGGTCCTTTAATATTTCTTCTCAATGTTCTTCCTTTCCCTCTTCCAGAAATAATTTTTACTTTTGCCTGAGTTACCTCTCCTCTAGCTCCTGTCCGCCCAATAAATTCTTCAACCAATGCATTAACTATTTCCTCCTCTCCTTTTTCACTTTTTCTTTCTACAGTAATAGGTCCTTTTTCAGTAGTTTTATCTTTGGCTTTCTGTATTTTGTTTCCCATTTTGTGCTTGAAGGAATTTTAAATTTGCTTTGACTTGAGCTTTGTAATTTCTGCAGATGTTTCACCTGCTTCTATTACAGCAATTGATGCAGCACTCACAGGAATTCCAGCAGCAATACCTAACTGCTTTTTTGAGTCCACTTCTGCACAAGTAATGCCTTTCGCTTTGCAAAGACCTTGCAAATGGGCTATGATTTCCTTAGGTTCCACATCCTTTGCATAGACAACCAGTTTAGCAGTGCCTAGCTCAACTGCCTTAGTAACTTCATTCGTTCCTTTCTCGATTTTTCCAGTTTTTCTTGCTCTTTCAATGATATTGTAGAAGTCCATTATGGCCTCCGTTGTAACCTTGAACTCTTTATAGTCCGAGGCACAAAAGCAAAAAGCTCTTGTGACTTCATTGGTTATTAGTTGGTAAAAACCTTGGTTTATAAATGTTTTTACGTATGCAGATAAGTCTTACTTTTCAGGCGCTATTAGGACAAAGCTAATTTACGAACAATCCAAAGAAGCCCTAAAAATATTTTTCATCTTTCTATCAACTAAAAAATAAAGCTCTTCTGCTAAACGATCGTTTTCTATCAATTTAGTATTCTCAATATTAGAAGTACGCATATAACTTTTATTACAGGAAGAAGAAAATAAAATTGTAGCTTCCGCTAACTCCCTAACTTCCAAAGAATATGTGCTATCCCTCTCTGATGCAAGTTTCTTAGCTTTAAAATCTCCAATCCAAACTAGAAAAGGTTTTCGATAATATTCTATTTCTACATCCCTAAGAGAAAGGTTTAATCTAAAATCATTCATGCTGGCTCTATAAGCTATATTACTAATTATTCTGCGTCTAAAATCATGTAAAAGATCATCTTTATCAGTTATCTTAGATTCTGTAAACATGTCCCACTCAGAATCTCCAACTACGAATTCTCGTATTCTATTCTCCCAATATTTTTTATCTCTTCTCTGCTGTCTGACAGCAGAATCCACTTCAATGACCATAACTTTAATTGCCCAAAACAATCTATATAAACATTATTAATTATGTGTGCACAATTAACAACAATAGATTTTTAACCATTCCAATCTAAAGATTATAATGCTAAATTCACCTGACATAGAAAAGATAATCGAAACACTCTCTCCTTTAGAGCAAAAAATAATACCTTATTTAAATGAAAGTTTAGAGAAAATAAAAGAAAAAACCGGGCTAGATGATACCTCTTTTCTTAGAGCACTCCGTTTCTTAGAAAATAAAGGGATAGTAAAAATAAAAGTAGCAAAAAATAAAATAGTGGACCTTGGTACAAACGGCATCTATTACAAAAAAAATCACCTTCCAGAAAGAAGACTCATTATACTTCTTGAACAAAAAAACCATATTACTATAAAAGAAGCAAGTGAGTTGGCAAAACTATCTGAAAATGAATTCAAAGTATCTCTAGGTATATTAAAAGATAAAGCTCTAATTATAATAAACAACGGCAAAATATCCTTAAACGCCTCAAAAGAGGAAATATCAAAAAAGACTTTTGAAGAAAAAATGCTGGAATCTCTTCCTTTAGAAGAAGAAAAACTAGAGCCAGAACAGCGTTTTGCCCTTGATAATCTAAAAAAGCGTAAAGAAATTGTTGAAATAAAAGAGAAAAGTGAAGTTTCTTTTGAGCTTACGCCTTTAGGAAAGCAATTCTTAGGTAAAGAAATAAAAACAAATCTCTTAGAGGAAGTAACACCTGAAATAATAGCCTCCTGGTCTAAAAATAAGAAATTCAGGCGTTATGATATAAAATCAGAAGTACCACGTATTTATGGAGGAAAGAGGCATTTTGTAAACCAAACAATTGAATACGCAAAAAAAGTATGGACAGATCTTGGCTTCCAAGAAATGTCAGGACCAAAAACAGTTACTTCTTTCTGGAATTTTGATGTATTATTTACAGCTCAGGACCATCCTGTAAGGGAATTACACGATACTTTCTTCATAAAAGGTGTAGAAGGAAAACTGCCAGATAAAAAACTAATTGAAAAAATAAAACAAGCACACGAATCAGGTCTAGGTGGTAGTAAAGGCTGGGGATACGAATGGAAAGAAGAAGAATCAAAAAAGGTTTTGTTAAGAACCCATACTACCTGTCTCTCTGCAAAAACTCTTGCAAAATTAAAGAAAGAAGATTTGCCTGCAAAATTCTTCGCTATAGGCAGAAACTTTAGAAACGAAACAACAGACTGGTCGCATGGTTTTGAATTCAACCAAACAGAAGGCATTGTAATAGATCCAGATGCTAATCTAAGACATTTATTAGGCTATCTAAAAGAATTTGCACATAAGATGGGATTTGAGAAAATAAGAATCCAGCCAGCTTATTTTCCGTATACAGAACCAAGTCTTGAAGGAGCAATATGGAATGAAGAAAAACAGACGTGGGTAGAAGTGTTAGCAGCAGGTATATTCCGTCCAGAAGTAACCATTCCACTTCTCGGTACAGCAACTCCTGTACTTGCCTGGGGACCTGGCTTTGACAGGTTAATGATGCTAGCACATGAAATAAAAGACATGCGCCAGATTTATAATAATGATATAAAGGAGTTAAGAAATAAAAAATTCTGGATAAAATGACAAACGTAAAATTCTCCCGTAAAGAAATAGAAAAGCACATCAAACTTACTGATGAAAATATTGAAAAAATAAGTTTATTTGGAACACCCTTAGAATCAATAAATAATGAAGAAGTGGAAATAGAAGTCTTCCCAAATCGTCCTGATTTAATTTCTCTTCAGGGTTTTCTAAGAGGATTCAAAGCTTTCCTAGGAAAAGAAACAGGTCTTAAAAAGTATAAGATAAAAAAACCTGAAGAAAATTACATCATAAAGATAAATAGCTCTGTAAAAAATGTTAGACCCTACACAGCCTGTGCAATTGTAAAAAATCT
>JAUSKH010000037.1 GCA_030647095.1 Nanobdellota archaeon
AATTCAATCAACAAAAATATTGTTTTTTGTTTGATTTATTGTTTGGGTTAATTGAATTGTGACCCAACCTGCTAAGGATTAATGCCCCCACGAGTTCTGTGTAATACTTTTTATTACACAAATTAATACACTTTTTGATACAAAAAGTATGACAATATGTGTTACACTATGTTTTCGGGAGCACTTAACTAGTACTTTAATCGCGATAACTTTTTATAGTATACATTCCTCTGTTTTTTTATGGAAAAGAGGGTGTTTATTGTATTAACAAATCTAATTTTAAGTTTATTCCTAATCAGCAGTGTTCTTGCAGTTTCAAATTCTGCCGATTCTGAAATAAAAAGCATTACACATTATGCAGAAGAATATGAAATAGGAAATATAGATTATGTGAAACTTTTAGTTTATATTTCTGCATCAAAGCAAAATTTAAATGAAATTCTAGGAGCAACTAATCAGCAAATGGGCGGGGTTTTGAAACAAGAAAAAATTCGAGAAATTTTGGGAGAACCTAGTGAAGAAACAAAATGGGTTTGGGTGGAAGGAGAAGAGCAGGATAAAAAATTAGATTCTCCTGTTCCTGTATGGAAAAAGATCGTATTTGATGGAAAGAAAATACAAATTAGTTTAGATGCTTTTCCTTCAATCTTCACAAAAAAGCAGTTTGATAATGAAGGTGATAATAAAGATGAACAAATAAAAGGGGAGTCTGATGAAGGTTCTATTAAAGAAGGAGATTTGATTTACAGATTAAATTTTTGGATAGAATTTAAAAAACCAGAAGAACAATTAGATATTAACAGGAAGATAAATGAAATTAAGAGTTTAGCTGAAAAGTTTAATTCAGATCCTTCTCAGTCAAATGCAGAGATTTTAGCAAAAGAAAGTGTAAATACAGAAAAAACATTTGAAAGTTATTTCAGGCAAAACCAGGGTAAGTGTGAGAATGTAATGTCAAGTATTTTTGGAAGTGAAAACCAAATGCCTAATCAAAATATGATTGTTCAAGAAATAAGTTTTTATGAAGGAGAAAAATTCGAGGCAATTGCGAGATTAGAAATGTGTGATGATTGTGAGTGGAACTGGATAAACCTTAATTTATGGTTAGAAACAAGAGGCCTGATGCCAAAAATGGAAGAAAGCAAAGAACTGATTTCTCCCGACCAGTATAAAAATAAAGATGTTGAATATTATAAATCAGAAATCAAAAGTTTGTTGGATGATTATAAGGAAGCCACTGAACAGCAAAATTGGAAAGAGTTAAATACAATAAATATGAAAATCCAGGCAATTAATGAAGCATGGAATCAAAAAGCGAATGATGTGTGGAAAGATGTTGAACAAAAGAACGATGTTCAAAGCAGGACAGTAGTTGAAAATAAAGTTTCTAAAGAGGACAATCAGGATAATGTTGTAGTTGAAAATACTGGGGGAGGCTCAAATTCTGATTCCAACATTGTAGTTGAAAACACAATAACTGGAAATTTTATTACTGGAAATGCGATAAGTGAAAACAATAATGATAATAAACAGTCAAAAGAAAATAATGATCCTTATTTTTGGATAAAACAAGACCAAGAAAGAAGAAAGCAAGAAAAAACATTAAGAAAACAGAATTATGAGGAAAGAAAGCAATTTTATATGACTTTATTTTCTGGCTATGATAAAAAAGAGTATTCTTTTGCACAAATAGAATTCAAAAAAAGATTAATAGAACTGTTTAGAGAAAAAGGAGAAGAAATATGCAATAATAATATTGATGATAATAAAAATGAGCAGATAGACTGCGATGATGATCAGTGCGGCGGGAAAATCTGCGGGAAAGGCAAAAGCACCATATCAAATGGAAATGAAACTAAAGATGTTGAAGTTGATTTTTATTGTATTGCAAAAGAGTGCAAGGCAAAAGAAGTGATAGTTGAAATAAAAGGGGCTGTATGCGGCAATCATGTTTGCGAAGGAAATGAAACAATTGAAAACTGTGCAGAAGACTGTACATTATGCCCTCAGTATGCTCCAATTGAATGTTCTGGAAAAGTTATTTTCAAAGGAAAAGACGAGGATAATTGCTCATTAGAACCAATCTGCATAGAAGAACAAACTTGTGTTGTAAATGAAGATTGCAAGTTTTTATGTGGTAATGGGCAGTGTGTTGAAGGAAAGTGCCAGGTTAAAGAATTAAGCGAGTGTTCTGAACAAGAATGTGATGATGGAACACAAAAAACTATGAATTGTGAATCGGGAGAAAATATTATTTCTAGTATGTGTTCAAATGGATTATGGACAAATACAGGGCTTGCTTGCCCTGGAACTATTGAAGAAGGAGAAGTTGAAGAAGAAATTGTTATTGGAGATGTAGTTGGGAATCAGTGTACTAGTTTATCAGATTGTGGGGGAGAAAATGATGTCTGTAGTAATGGGCAGTGTGTTACACTTCCTGAAAGAATAGAGGTTGAAGAAACTGAAGAACTGGAGAATATTATAGAAAAACCAGAAACAAATGTAGTTGAAGAAGAAAAAGAACAAACAAGTTCTGAAATTGAGACTGCACAAATACAGGAAAGCCCTCAACAAGAAACTGAAACCGCAAATGAAAATTCTGAACCTGAAGTAACAGAACAAACTAAAGAACAACCAGAGTCAATAACAGGAAATGTTATTTTCTCTATTAAAGAAGTCACAGGAAAGATTACGGGTTTTGTTATTGGTCTAACTGGATTTGATGTTGAAGGAGGAGACAATGGCGATAGTGGAACGTCAGATTCACAATCAGATAGTTCTGCAGACACTGGACAGGAAGCAACAATCGAGCCAGAGCAGGATAATCAACCACCTCAAGAAAATCAACAGCCAATGGAAAATTTTGAGGATAATAGGGATGATGAAAGAAGAGAAGAAGATAATAGGAGAAAAGAAGAGGATAATAAAAGAAATGAAGAAAATAAGGAGAGATGCAAGAAAGATTGTGCAAGACCTTGTATTGATAAATGCATTCGAGAAAATTGTGGACAGGAAATGGATTGTAATATAGATGGAGAAAGCAAAAAATGCGAGGAAACATGCAAACCAGAAGATACTTGTGTTGAGAAATGTACAAAAGGTGAGGGGGAATGGTGGAAAGAATTTGAAAATAAAGAAGAGTTTAAAGAACAATTAGGGGGATTTGAAGCAGGGGGAAACTGCAGAACTGAAAAGGGGAAAACAAATGGATTCATCTGGTTTGGAGGATGGGGAGATCCGTTTGAAAAAATACAACCTTTAAAAAATAAATATTATTCTAGAGGAAATGCTGACTGGTGCAAATTTGAACTGCAAAACTTAATAAAACAAAGAGAAGAATTTGAAAAAGGATTTAATCAGGAGTTTGCGAAATGGTTTTTTGAAGAGTATCTTGCCAATTCAGCTGAAAACTGGGAGCAGGCTGTTTCTGAAATTTTTGAACTTTATTGGAAAAATGTAGATAATCAAAGAGAAATGGCATTTAGAATGAAGTGCATGGATAAATCAGATATAAAAGATGTTATGAATTATAATCTAATCAATATAAAATATGAAACAGAATATGGAAAATTAGAATATTGGGAAGAGGTAAAAACAGTTAAAATACCTGGAATAGAAGAGGAAGTTACAATTATTTCTCCTTATATGAAAACCTGGATTTTCCCTTCTAAAGAGTTTATAATATTTGAAATGAAACAAGCCATGAAAAATCGTGAGTTCCCTGGCTCCCCTGAAGATAAAATGGAAAGGAAAAATGAAGAAGGAATGACTGCAGAAGAAAAAGAAATGATTAAGCAGGATGAGGGATTTATGAAACTTATAAGAACAATGGCAGAAAAATACGGAGGAAGCCTAGACGCTGTTGTTCAGTTTAAAGATTTAACAACTAATGAAATAGTGTTTAATCTTTATGCACAGGTTAATGAAAAGGATATAATCAAAATGACTCCAATGCTTCCAGAAGAAGTTACTGAAAAAGATGTGACTGCAGAAATTGATTTTGAAAAAATTTATGAATTGATTTATTCGCAGGAAAAAGAAATGAGGGGAGAGCAAATAGAAAGCCCTCCTTGGGACAAGAAAATGCAACCAGTTCAAGGGATAAAAAATATGGTTAATGGAGCAAAGATGTATTTTAAAGTAAGAGACATAATGAATTCTGCAACATTTACTCCTACTGAATCTGAAGGAGATATAAAGAAATTATTTAAAAAAGTATTTTCTATGATGGGAAGAGAAGGAGAATCTGGTGGCGAGGAGAATAAGGGCATGAATGAAGAAAAAAACATTCAAGAAGATAAGGGTGCAGAAGAAGGAGTTTGGGATTCAAAAGAAATTATTACAGGGCAGGTTATTTTTTCAGAATAATTTTATAAAATATGAAAAAGATGGTAAAAAAATAAGTGGCTCTTTACAAAAGGTTTCTTTTTAGGTTTAAGGAAAATAGCAGAAAAAACTAGATTATATTTAGGAAAATGCGGGGAGCGTTGAACCAGCAAAATCTAAGAAAATGCTCCTAAAAACACATAAAAAACACGAAATGGATTTCCGTCTATACCAAAAAATTCCTATAAGGAATTTTAGGGTGATCAAGAATCACTGATTCTTGACAAAACGAAAAAACCATGTGAGATTATTAACCTTAAAACATGCTCCCACGAAGAATAGAACCTTAGGTTAAGGTTCTCCCACTAAAATTAAGATTTTTATCGACGCTGACTAAAAAGCACTAAAAAAGTTGAGGGTTGAAAATAGGTAAGGTTAAACTCTGCAAAAATAAGCAGTTAAGTGCTCCCCGGACCTGACATTAACTTTTTAAATACCTAAATCAGATATATACTATGAGAAAGTTATTATTTGCAACATTAACAATATGCTTCTTATTGGGACTTATTGTTTTAGTTTCTGCTTTACAAACTTCAAAAGATATAGTCGGTTATGGCGCTATTGAAGGAAATTATGTTGAAGCAAATTTTAAATTTATGAAAGGATGGAATCTTGTTCAGGGTTTACCTA
The DNA here is from genome assembly GCA_030647095.1 of Nanobdellota archaeon. GTDB lineage: Archaea > Nanobdellota > Nanobdellia > Pacearchaeales > GW2011-AR1 > UBA73. The sequence continues at coordinate 5,017 of JAUSKH010000037.1, forward strand.
ATCCTGAATGGCTTAGTGGCGGAGATATTGAATCTTCGAACATTAAAGCAATTTATGGTTTTAATCCTGTAACTCAAGAATATATTAGGTTTTATCCACAACCAGAAAAAAGTAAGTTAAATAGTCAAAATACTCGAGTTGATTCTATGATTAGTGCAACTTCTTTTTGGGTTTATATTGATTCTCCACAAAAAGAGTATGGTCAAATAAATTATTTGACTTTAGAACCTAATACTGAATTAAGTAAACAATTATTAACAGGATGGAATTTTGCAAGTATTATGCCTAATTTTATTAATAAATCATTTAATGATTTGAAAGGTAATTGTAACATTGAAAAAATGTATTGGTGGCAATCAAGAGACCAACAATGGATGAATATTTTAAGTGATAAAGATAGAATGGAAGTTTTAAGATATTCGGAGAATATTGGAAGTGGGTTACTTATTAAAGTTTCAGAAAGCTGCACTTTATTGACTGGAATAGTAGACAATCCTTCAGACATTCCAGGTGCTCCAGCAATACCAAATATTAAAGAATGCACAGATTCTGACGGTGGTTCAGTAATTGATGTTCAAGGAACTGCTACAAATTCAGAAGAGAGCAAACAAGATATTTGTTCAACTTCAAATAATAAGCTACTTATAGAGTATGATTGTGATAGCTCAACAGGAAATGTAAAAAGCAACGAATTTGATTGTTCAGAGAGAGGGTTTGCTACTTGTAATTCAGGTAAATGTATAAATTAAGATGATAAAACAAAAAAGAGGAATGAGTGGATGGATTTGGATTTTAATAATCCTGTTAGTATTAGTGATTGGTGGAGTTGTAGCTTATCTATTGCTTTCCGGTAATGGTAGTGCTATACTTGGTGGTGGAAACTCGATACCCCAACCTCCAGCGTTACCTAACTAATTTAAAATGTATCACAATGTTAATAAATTTTGCTTATTGTCTCTTTTAACTATATTATTTTTATCAACGACTGTTTCAGCATTTTGGTCATTTAATTTTACTTTTTCAGGTAATGCAATTAAGGAACAACTTTCTTCAGCTAATAAAAAAGTTTGCACAGATTCAGATAATGGAATATCTTTTTTTAATGCGGGAGTTGTGACCTATAAACATAAGACTTTCTTTGGGTTTGGGCGTTGGAAAGTAGAAACTTATAAGGATTCTTGTTATGGAAATCTTCAGCAATATCAAGACGGTAAATTCTATAAAAAATTAAAGGAATATTCGTGTGATAAGGGACAAATGGTGAAGAAAACTGTTACGGATTGCGAGAATGGTTGTAAAAACGGAGCTTGTATAAACAAAAGTATTGTAACTCCTCCTGTTTCTTGCGATAAAAACAACTTCACTATGGCCTTCTTGTTAATTGCACATAATTCTTCAGAAGTAAGTCAAAGTCAAATTGATAAATTAAATTCCATAAAGAAATATTTTTCAGATGATTTTGCTAATGCAACTCGATACCTTGCCTCTATTGATACTTCATATCCTGTTGTAGTAATTATTGACAATGGGAGTCTAATTGGACATGAAGATTATGATATAGATTGGATATATCCTGAAAGGGTTATGAATAAATTTTATGAAAGCAACCCAGATAAATTTGATTTTGTTAGCTTTTATCCTGTTTTTAATGATTTTAATACCAAAGAAGGCATTGAATCACATCTGAATGTTCAACATAATATTCTTGGTTTGGGTTCAGAAATTGCAGATGACTCTAAGAAGTATGGTAGTAATGGAAAATTACTTGGAATAAATTTCTTTCCCAATATAGAAAGAATTACTTCTCCTGAAACCGATATGTTTAGGTCTGGTGGATTGCTACATGAAACAGGACATCAATGGTGTTGTTATGCTGGTGATGATTTTGCAAAAGGTGAAAACGGAGCTAAATTAGAAATTATTCAGCAAGGTATTCATTTTTATAGAGGATTACAATCTCCTTATCCAACTGGAGACCCTATGGGGTCTGATAATTGGGTAATCAATCCAGATGGGACTTATAGAAGAGAAAACGCAGAAGGGATTCAAAAATATCACCCAATTCAATTATATTTTATGGGACTATTGCCTAAAGAAGAGTATTCACAGAAATATAAAATATATAATGCTGGAATAGTTGGTGTAGATTTTAACGACCAGAAAGCAGTATTCTACAAGGAAGTAAGTATCTTAGATATTATAGCAGTAGAAGGACAAAGAAAATGTGCACAGAATGATACTGTTACTCCTCCTGAAAATCCAGATAACAATATTCCTGTTCCCCCTGCATTACCTAACTAAGATTTATTTTTGATACCTCAACAAATAACTAAACTTCTTTCTATACTTTTTATCTTTAGAATTCTTATAATCTAATCTATTCAGTTACACACTCCCACAAAAATCTCCAAATTTTCATAAAATTAAGGTGTTAACGCCCCCGAAACACATAGTTCAGTACTCCCCTGACCTCAGCGTCGATGAGGTTTTGGAGACTTGAACCTAGGGTTCGAGGACCACGAGATGATTAACCCACAAACAAACATCAACTCAAATGGAATATCTAAAAGTCCTTGCGTATACCTCAGCCTGTAAAAGCCGAGGTTTGTTCGGGACTTTTAGATGCATGAAAATTCCTCTCGATGTCAAGATACTTAATGAATCTGTGTATCTTGAACATCCAAAAATCCCTAAGAATAAAACTAAAAGATTTTTTGATTTTGGAATTTTCTGCACAGAGAATTGTAAAAAATCATAAACAATTCTCTTGCTTCAGGAATGAAATTCCTGAGAGTGCTCAAGATATCAATCTTGATGATTAGTAAATTCTTGACATGCTCAAGATTGCATTCATCCACGCACTAAAGTGCATGGTTTTCCGCATCAGCAATCTTGACATAAACCTCTTTCTTGGTTTTACCTTGGTTTGTACTAAGTCGCACATCAATTATATACCTAGTATCATATGTGACTAAGTAACGAAATATTTATATACCTAGTTACATATTTGATAATATGAAAATTGAAAATCATTTAGAGGCTTACAAGGAGCATAGAGAAACTATATTTGACTGGGCACTTAAGGTAAAGGGTTTAAAGAATTCACAAAGAATCATAGGTTTGCATGCTTCTCGAGGCATAGTTGACCTTTTGATGGTTCATTTGCTGAAAAAGGGTGCTATTGATTCTGGAACTATGATAAATCACAGATGGTTTAAATCAAAAAGCGTTCTTGAAAGACTGCCCGAATTTGAGAATAAAGAAGCAATATGTGATGAGATAATTAAATTGGAGTTATTGTGCGAGGATTTAACTTATGGTGCCCCAAAACCAGAAGATAAAATAAAAGAAGCAATTCTGCTGTTTAATAAGCTGGAGGAGAAGCTTAAAGATGGAGAGAAATAAGCTGATATCTTTGGCTATGAATTTTTCGTCATTTTTAGTAGGACAAGTTGAGGTTAAGTCCATTATATTATTTGGCTCAGTTGCGAAGAATAACTTTGATGAAGAATCTGATATTGATATTTTTGTAGAATGCGATAAAGGAAAAGAAAAAAATGTAGGGCAGATGTTAGATTTATATAAGAAAACAGAGGAATATGAAAAATTTAGATTGGAAGGAATAGAAAATGAGCTCTCTATAAAATCTGGGAGATTAGATAACTGGAAAGACCTTAAAAGGAGCATAATCTCTTCAGGAATTGTTCTTTACGGCAGTTATCACGGGACTCCAGATAAACTTAATCATAAATTATTATTTCTGTTAAATCTTGAAGGCATTTTCAGAGCCGACAAGATAAGAGTTTGGAGAAGTCTTTATGGATATAGGCAGAAAGTAGGTAAAAAAGTTTATATTAGCAAGGGCAAGGTTGAGAAAAAACTTGGGCGCGGAGCTTTCTTAGTTCCAATTCAAGATTCCCAAGAAGTTATTAATTATCTAAAAAAGAATAAAATCAAATATTCCCTTTTGGATGTCTGGACAGAGTGAATGATTAATCATTTCGATAAATATTCGTCAGCATTCTTATAGTCAACGACATTAATATGTCAAGAATTACTTTTTCTTTCTCACGAACTAAAATAAGAAATTCACTTCAAATGCAAATCTCTATAAACATTATAATTCTCTCCCCTAAATGAACGAATACTACTTCCTATTCGGCCTTGCTTTTTTGTGGACTTTATTCGCCACAATTCAGGATCTTAAATCAAGGGAAGTAGCAAACTGGTTAAACTTCTCATTCATCTCTTCAGCTCTCGCTTATCGAGCCTTTTATTCTCTCTCAACAAAAAACCATTCGTTCTTTCTCTACGGACTTGCAGGATTAGCCATTTTCTTTATCCTAGCTAATGCCCTATATTATAGCAAAGTATTCGCAGGTGGCGATGCAAAACTCCTTATGGGTTATGGAATAATCTTGCCTTTCCAAAACATTACAAGCCTTTTCTTCATCTCGCTTCTCTTCATACTCCTTCTTTTCCTAGCAGGAGCAATCTACAGCATATTTTACAGCTTCTTCATAGTTTCAAAAAACAAAATTGTGTTCAAAAAAGAATTCAAAGAAAAAGCAAAAAAGAATCGCTATGTCCTTATATCAACTCTGGTTATAGCAATTATCCTCCTGATATATAATCCTCGCTCTCCAATAAATCTTGCACTAACTATAGCACTTCTAATTCCGATTACATACATATACACAAAAGCAATAGACAAATGTATGCT
>JAUSKH010000072.1 GCA_030647095.1 Nanobdellota archaeon
AAAGAGAGCTATTAGTCTTGCAGGCGACTTTGGAATGGATAGTACTAAGGCTAGATTGATTAATAAATATTTGAAAATTTATCCTGATGGTTCTTCTGCAGTGACGTACTCGAGCAATCTTAATTCTTTGTATAAAATAGATTCTTCTCTTTCTGGCACACTTATTGAATTTGAAGATAAACCAAGAACAATTAGCTTGCTTAGTGTTAGTCAACCCACTCAAATAGCTAATGCAGATATATTAATTGAAAATCAAGCAGCAGTTAATCTTAGAGTTGACCAGAGTATAAATTTAACTAAAGGCGGTTCAAGTATTGGACAGATTAATTTAGATAGATTGAATGTTGATGAGGCACAGGTAAGTGCAACATGTGTTGTAAATACGCAAGGACAGCTTTCTGGTATAACTAGATATTTGTTGCATCCTGATGGAAGTGGCGTGCAGATTTGCGGTTTAAGTGTTGTTCTTAGGAAATCTAATTCTGAACAAGTTGCGAAAATAAGAATTATACCTCAGGCAGAAGGAACTACTACTCAGACAAACTTTAGTATTGGAATTGGTATTGAAAAGAGAGCGATAAAATTATCACCTGATAAAACGCAGGATAGAATAAATGAACTCAATAAGACTATTGAGAAATGGGAGAGTATTTCTAATAGTCTTGGGAAGGTAGTTTCTGGATTAAAGGCTGCTTGCTTTGCAACTGCAGGTATTCTTACTTTTAAGAATTTCTTATCTGGTATGAGTGGAGAGACTATAGCAAGACAACAGGTTATGGGTGGGGAAAATGGATGGAGAAATATGTGCAAAAATATGACTGGAGCTGATAGGCAGTATGCAAAATTAGATGAATGTTATTTGGCTAATGCTGGAAAGATTGATGCTGATGTGCAAAAGATTTCTAGCAACATAGGTAAGATAAATGATAAAATAACTTCTATACAATCAAAATATGTTAAGAGTTCCGATATATTTGGTCAGAGTATTGATAGTACTGCTGCTAAAGCTGATGTTGCTAAATATGCACGAGATACTTATGGCGATACAGTAATAGATACTAGCACATTAAGAGTGCCTATTACTGATGAGAACGGAAAGAGGGTTGATAAAATAACTGTGGCAGATTTGCTTTCTGAAGATAATGTTAACAAAGGTTATGTTAGTAATGATATGCTTAGATCAGCAATGTTATATGGAGAGGCACAAAAAAGTGGAGGATTGAGTGCTGGGGAAAGTCAAAATCTTAATTCCAATATAATTGATGTTGAGCGTCAGGTATATCAAAATAGAATAATTGCAAGAGACGTTCAGAATAATGAAAAATCAAGGTCTAATGGTATTCCTCCTGTATTCTATTCTGGAAGAGATCCTGCTTCTATGAGAACTGCAGTTGTATCTCCACTTAATTCTGATTTGCGTACAAAACTTGGTTTTACCGACCCTAATGTAAAATATATTGCGTCTGTTAGAGCAGACGGTACAATGGTGAAAGGTGCTAATGGTCAGGATAGTGTAGGACTTCCTTCAGGAGTTTATATTTTGGGATTAACTGGCGGGGATGGAGGAGTTTATTCTGTTAAAGAAGTTAGCCAACAAACTGGAGATAGTTACAAGGTTGTAAGCGACAGTGTAGCTAAGAGTTCTCTTGTAAATACTATTGGGAATATTAGGTCTGCAGATAGAGTTAGTTATATTCATGAAATAGTGCCGGCAGATAGAGTTGTTAGGTATTATGAAACAGAACCTTACAAAGGGATGCCTGCAGTAGTTCCGTTTGATGTAAAACAAGGATGGTATGCTGCTACTAAACAGACGCTGCCTGCATTTGGAGGAATAGGTGCTTTTGATGCTAGCGGAAAAGTTTCTAGTTTCTGGCTTTGTAATGTTGGAGAGAATGGAAGAGTAGATTTTGAGTCTTCTGGATTTGGTGATGATACTTGCCAGAGAATTGATACTACGACTGGGCAGCCTGCGGCATTTTCTGGTTTGAGTCAGAATGAAGCTGAGAGAAGAAAAAATCAAGCAACGCAAGCAATTGACGAGGCTGCCCGACAATATGGAAAAGGTTTGAAGTATGTTAATATAATGGGTGAGAGAATGGAAGTAGGAAATCCTTCTACAGGAACTCCTGGAACACAATGTCAGGACTTTATGTCTCCTAAAGATTGTTTTATATTATTCAATGTTTGTGATCCAGTTATATGCCCTTCTTCTAGATGTGATTTTGGAGGAACATATCCTGTTGCGGATGTTGTTCAAACAGGAATAGTGGGAAGTGTTTTATTATGTTTGCCAAATATTAAGGAAGGAATAATTGTTCCTGTTTGTTTGACTGGAATAAAAGCAGGAATAGATAGCCTTATTTCTATTATTAAGAATTATAGAGATTGTTTGGAGGAGAACTTGAAAACAGGACAGATGGTTGGAATATGCGATGAGATTTATTCTATTTATTTATGTGAATTTTTCTGGAGGCAAGTAGCTCCTTTATTGAATGTTTTGATTCCTAAACTTATTGAATCTTCTTATGGGCAGGGTACAAGAGGCGGAGGAGAGTATCTAACTGTGAACGCTGCATGGCAAAATATGGGGAACTCTATTGATTACTTTACACAGAGTTATGCTGTTAATTCTATTAAAGCATTCCAGGTAAGGAATATTGATGAGGTAGGAGGACAATTTTGTAAAGCGTTTATTTCTGCTAAGTCTCCTACAGCATTTAAGTCGTTGATTGAGCCGGATAGTCCGCCGCAATTTTATGCGTGGTTTGATGCTGCTCCCTATACTAGTGCTACTGTGCCAGCCACTTCACAGTATAAAGTATTTTACCATATATTTTCTGGAAATGACCAAGGAGTTCAGTTTAGCGTCTATTTGAGAAATCCACCACAGTCTTCTTATTATGCTACTCCGTATTATGTGCAAGTTGCAACTGGATTTGTACCAAAAGGACAGTATAAATCTGAGACAAGAGACTTTACTGCTCCTCAAGGATATAAAGAATTATGTGTAAGAATAAATGAAGATGAGCAGTGTGGATTTAAGCAAGTATCTACTGATTTTGCTATAAATTATTTGAAGGACCAATATGTTGCTAATCAGTTAACTAATACTAATATCGGTTCTGAGAAAGAGTGCATAGGAGGTAGTGCCGATATAGGTGCTGTTCTTACAAATCCTAATTTACAGGGGGGAGTTCAGGAAGCAGGAGCGCCTGCTATTTATAATAGGGGAATTGTGAGGATTTGTGGTACTAGTAATCCTGGATTATCAACTAATCCGCAGAGGTTTGTGGATGTTGGACAGTGCGATGATCCTAAAGTTAGATGCTGGCTTGATAAGAATAGCGTTAGCAATGCAATTACTAGTAATAATATTGGATTGCAGAATGCAACTTTACAACAACTTGAAAATAGAACTATGGATGTGTTGCAACAGAATGGACAGATATTTACTCCTGAAGATGCTGCTGGAGAGTTGAATAGTTTAAGAAGAGCTATCGGTGATTTGGCGACTAGCCAGAATAAGCAAACTGATGCACAGGCAATATTAAACCGTATTACTTTAGTACAAGATAAATTTTATTTGAATTATCATAGAGCGTGGCTTTTACTTTTGAAAGGGGAAGTTTTGGAAATAATTGCAAGAGGCGCTTATAGGATGGAAGTTGCACAGAAACAGCAGACTTCGCAGTCAACTGTAGGTGGAAGTGGAATACTTTCTCAATATGGTGTTAGTCCTTATATGGATTTAGAGGGAAGAGTTAAAGCTGATTTTGGAGGAAGTATAGGAAGTTACGGAGTAAATCAAGGTGGTCAACTTGAATGGTATGACTTGAACGCTAATCCTGCAGGATGGACAAGTGTCGAGTATAAATTAAGCTCGAGTGATAGTTCTACAACTCAAGCACAGAAACAATGGCTTATTCAGTTGAAGCAGGAGTTAACTACAGCGAGAGATAAAATTAATTCTGGAAGTTCTGGAACAGTAATTTCCCAGCCTGCTACTTCAGTGTTTAGTAACATAATAAGTGTTGGAGATGTAGAGAGTTTTGGTGGGAATGTTAGATTTATTTCTATGAACGGAATAAAAACAAGAGTTTTCTTTGAGAAAAGCAGTGATAGTGATTTGACTATTGAAGGACAGCTAAAAGTTAAAAATCTTCTAGGAACACAAAATTCTGCTTCAGATACAGTTATTCTGAATACATTTAAAACAATTGATAGTTCGGATAAATCTCTTATTTTGAAGAGTGATTTAGATGATAAAGTTATTTCTGAAAGTAATTTTAATAGTGAATTATGGGGAGTTAGAACAATTGATAGGTGGATGATTCATCAGCGTTCAATTATTTCTGATGATGATTATAAGGTTTTGACAGAAATGGCTAGTCAGAATATAAAATATTCTGTTGTGGGGGGGGATTGGTTGAAAAGGGGAAATGCTGCTAATGGGGTTTCTAATAATGGAGGAACTACTACGCAACCTGTAAGTCAACCTTCGTCACAGTCAGCTATAAAATATTATTCTCTTGATGTAGGAGACACTTTAGATAGAAATATTCGTTTTGGAGGCGCGAAGACAGGAATTTATATTGATTATAATAGTGGCAGTAACGGACCGTTTGTTATGTATGTAGAGGATATTAACGGACCTGTGGGTTTAATACATGATACTTCTGCCCAAATCCAAATTACTAATTTTGATTCTGTAGATTCTATAACTAAAGGTTACTTGAATGATTTGAATGGGAAACAGTATCAATTACTTTTAGATGGGAAAATTAAGGAAGGGGTAGTTGTTGATGATAATCAGGCTCCTGGTGGTGTTGTAGTTCCAGGCAGTCTTGGTAGTTAATTATACTTGTTTATAAATAGTTCTTATAATTAAAAAATATAAGAAATTTCATATCAAAAATAAATATTCATTTTAATATATGTTAAAATTGTGTGATGCACAATATTAATATCTTTTTCTGATAAATAAATTGTTTATAGATAGTAATTATTATGGGTTTAGTGTAATTAAGAATTATTCTATTTTGCCTGCTTTTCCTGGTTCGTTTCTAAGCTTTTCTTCAGCAGCTTGTTTTGCTTTCAATTCTTCAGTAGCTTTTTTGGCTTCTAATTCTGCCTTTTTCTGTGCTTCTACTTCTGCACGTTTTACTACTCGTGTCGCATAGTCCTTTTCTGAAATTCTTTGTGGCTGATATATTCCATCTGGATAGTTTAGTATTGTAACCTCGCCAGTTGCTCTTTTTATTCTAAATGTGCTTGTTGAAGTTGGAATTAGATATAAAGGCAAAACATCACTGCTAGTTTTTTCTACCCTCGGGAAGAAAAATTGATTTCCATTTACTGACGTTGTACCGATATAAAATTCAAGATTGTTTTGATCTAGAGTGATAACTTCTGCATCTGCTTTTTGTGTTGTTGGATAGTGTGATTTTGCTTTTATTGCTCCTGGACCTTCTGTTGTTAAACTGAGTCTATTTGCAGGCTTACCATTTACTTCTACTCTTGTTGGTACGAAGAAGTAATCTGAAATTTCTTTTACATTGTTTGTGTTTAAGTCTATTCTTAGGTTTGTGTCTTCTTCTTTTCTAAGAATGAATCCGAGTTCATTTTTTTCTTGTAAAGGATTGCTTTGAATAGTATATATTTCTCCATAAAATCTTACTTTTTCAGTTGAGTAAGGAAAATTAGCATTACTTACTCTTTCTATTTTAGTTCCAGTTATGTTTTCTGTTCTATATACTGGTTGAGTTATTGGAGCTGCAGCGTATGCAGATGCAGCACTTAAAGTTATTCCTAATAATCTTTCAGTAAGTCCTAATCTTGTGTTTTTCATTGTTTTGAGAGACTGAAAATGATTTATAAAGCTTTCTACGATTTTTTGTCTAAAGGAGTGATAAAATTTCAGAGAAACATATCTGCATAATACAATTGCCTAGCATTTCTTTTTATACAGCTACCAAGACTAGTCATAAGTAAACTACCAGTTGCGAATGCTAATCCATATTTTAAATTTTGTCTATGAAGCATTTCACCAGAGATGTTTTCTTCTAACTTTTCTCTTAAATTTTCTGTTGAGTGTTGAGAAACAACTTTTGTTCTATCATAATATAATCTGTTTATTTCGTATGAGTCTATCCCAACTTGTAAAGCACTACCTAAAAAAACAATAGAACCAACAAACATTCCAATATTTCCTATAACAGTTCTTGTTTTCCATGTTTTATATTTTGCTTCGTTGTAGGGCGGGTGATACATGGTGAGAATATTTCCGATTATTATATAAAGATTATTATTGCAGAGTTATTTTTGACTCACTCTCGTCTTGAGAACTATCTTCGATTCACTCTTGCTGTTTACAAGCTTTCTTAGAAAGAAACCTTCTAAGAGTTCAAAGAACTACAATAGCTTCGCTGCGGTGAATATATCTTCGATGTTCTCTTGTTGTGGACATCCTCGCTACGCTGTGGTGTTCCTCACTACGGAACACGAAGATGCGGAGACTAGGATTCGAACCTAGGAAAGCACTAAGCTAACAGGTCCTAAGCCTGTCCCGTTTGACCACTCCGGCATCTCCGCTTATATGGGAACCAAGGTTCCCCTGATAAGTCACCCCTCCTTTGAGAGAGGTCACTTTTCCCTTAGGAAAAAATAAACTTATAGGCATTATTAAAAGAATTATTAAGTGATTTAAATGTTTAGGTTAATAGATTTGGGCATTTATTGATAATATTTCTGATATCTCTGTTTTTACATTCATTAATACACGGGAGAAATCTCCAGCTTTTAAGCTGGAGTCTGCTGTAGATTTCTCCCGGTTCTCCCCAAACCAAGACAAACCCGAAGGGTTTGGTGATTTATCTTATTTAGGCATTCATTTTTATAAACCGAAGCATAATATTTCTGGGAAGCGGTTTTCGGAATCTAGTTTATTTTATGGAGAATATTGGTAGCGATAAAGAAGTTATTGAAAGCTATATTTATCAAGGGAAGGGTAAAAGATGCTTGACTAAAAAATATAAATGGCATCTATTCTATAGTGATTAACTTTAATTTTCGGATTTCTTTAAAGTTAAACCCTATCTAGGAAATAACTTATTTTTTCCGATTATTAATGTTATTTCCTATAACTTTGCTTATCGTTTATAGCTCTCTATTCAATCAACCACAATCCAAACATTTATTAATAAGTTAAACAATGTTTAAACATGATAAATCATATAGAGCAAATACGTCAAACGAGAAAATGGGGCAATAGTGGAGGTGTGCTCTTGCCAAAAGAATGGATTGGGAAGCAAGTCAAAATAATACTCATAGACCGAACTGAAGAAATAAAAAAAGAAGTTTTTGATATACTTTCTCCCTATCTAATAGATATCCACGGTGTATACCTTGTAGGAAGTTATGCGAGAAATGAACAAGACGATGATTCTGATATAGACGTTATAGCAGTATCCAACAGTATTAAAAAAGTTATATCCTCAGGGAAGTATAATATTCAAATTTACACATTACAGGGTATAAAAAACACTTTGAAAAACTATCCCATCTCAATTTACCCTAGTCTATTGGAAGCTAAAACAATAATGAATCAATCATTGCTCAAAGAACTAAAACATACTAAGATAACTAAAAATTCACTTGCAATCTATTTAGATGAATGTAAAAGAGTTTTGAATATTAACAAGAAAATCGTAGAACTTGAAAGCAATGAAGGCGAATACATTAAGTCATTAAATGTTATTTATTCAACATTTTTGAGATTACGAGGGTTATATCTCATGAAATCAATTTTGGAGGAGAAAAATAGTAAGAAAAATGAGTTTTATTCTTGGTTTCGTAAACAAGCAAACCTGTCTGACGAATCTTGGGGGATAGCACTTTCTATTTACAAAGCAATACGAGATAATAAAACAATTAAAGCTAAGTACACTATAGAAGATACCTTAAAAATACTAAAATTACTAGAAGAAGAGGTAAAAAAATATGACAAACCGCAAAAAAAGACTTCAAAAAGGAATTGAATCTTTGGAAGAACAAATTCGGATTCATGAAGAGAAAAGAAGACAAGCGATGGAAGAAGGAAAGATAGAACTTGCCGATTATTATGATAAGGAAATTATTTCTAAATCAAAAGATAAAAGTAAGAAGATTTCTCAAAGGGATAAATAAATATTCTTCCCAAATCTAACTTGATTTAAGATTAAGCCGCAACTTTTTTTGCTTTGGCTTTTTCAGCTGCGTTTACTTTCGCGCTTAATTTTTCTTCTAGGCCTAGGCGTTCTGTTAGTTCTTTATATCTATTACGGATTGTAACTTCTGTTATTCCTGCTACATCAGCAACTTCCCTTTGAGTTTTCTTTTCGTCATTCATGAGGGCTGCAACGTACAGTGCTGCAGCAGCAATTCCTGCTGGACCTCTTCCCGATGTTAATTCAGAAATATCTGCTTTCTTTAATATTTTAAGAGCTTCATTTTGTGTTTTTGGCGAGAGGTGGAGGATAGAGGAGAATCTTGAGATATAATCTTTTGGTGAACTTGGTGTTACTTTGATTTTTAATTTTCTAACTATAAATCTGTAAGTTCGTCCAATTTCTTTTCTTTCTACGTCCGATGCTTCTGCAATTTCATCAAGTGTTCTTGGAATGTTATAAGAACGACATGCTGCGTAAATACAGGCGGCTATTACCGATTCCATTGACCTTCCTCTTACTAGACCTCTTTGTAAGACATAATTGTAAACTCTGGATGATTCATCTCTTACAACAGAAGGAAGATTAAGGAAGGAGGCTACTCTTCTTAATTCAGACATTGCTAATCTAAGGTTTCTTTCTATGGATGTTGAAACGCGCTCTTGCCATTTCTTAAGTCTAAGGAACTTGCGGGTTTGGCCTGCTTCTAAACGATAAATATCAGAGATTTCACCAACATTGGTTGTAAGACCTTTGTCGAATTTTTGCATTGAGATAGGAGCACCACCACGACCACGCTTTTCTGATTTATCAAACTGTGCTCCAGGATCTTGGCCTGTGTCAACCATTTTTTCTTCTACAATAAGACCACATTCATTACAGACTATTTCGCCACGCTGGCTGTCGTAGGTTAGGTCTACGCTTCCACATTCAGGGCATCTTCTCACATAGCTCATTAAAATTACCGAAAGATTTATATATGGATTTGACAGAAGATTTATAAATCTTTTGGTTCATTTATTAATAGTCATTCTAGAAAGCGTTGCACGAGAACTATAGACTGACCGAATAAGTGACCGACAAGTCTTATAAGTGCCTTAAATCACGTTCTTGGTTATTTTCTAATCGGCTAGAATCCAATATACGGTTCTAAACTAGTTCTTAAATTCCTTTTATCTTTATCACTTTTGGGATAAGATTCTCCATCCCAATCGCTAAATAATTCAACACCCCTTTTAACTATTGCTTCTAAGACTTTATTTCTTATATCATTCACGGATAATCCTTTTTCATTCACTCTTTTAGCAGCATAAATTGTTTCATCATCAATAAATTTTATTAAAGCTTGGCCGCAATAATTTGTGTGTTCACTCCAGCTAGATTCTCCACTTGTGCACCATTCAGTATATGCCCTCCACCCAAGATTTTTAATAAATATTTTAGGGGTATTTCTAAGTTTATTATGAGTAACTTCTTGATACTTTTTCATTAAAACTTCGACATCTTCATCAGGAACAGCTAATAATGTTCTTGATTGATTTAGTTTCCAATCCTCTTCTTCCCGTGCATCTTGCTCACTTAAGCTAGAACCATACCCTTGTAGTACCATAGCAACATAAAATTAACCTGCTTTTTAAGGATTATTGCATAGAAAACACTATATTTCCTACTTATAAAATCAATGATTGATTATTCTTTAATTAAAACTGCGTTAACATGACCTTCTTGGCTTGGACGATTGGTTATACGGGCTTTTCCTAAAGAGGTTTCAATTATTGCACCTTTTATCAACCTGTTTTGACGGGCTAGGAAAGTATTTTGAGGGGTTTCAAGGACGTTTTTAATCTGAGTTTTTTGAGCTTTACTGTTTACTATAATATTTGCTGTGTTTGAGTTTAAAAGAACTGTTCTTATATTTCCACCTTTTCCTCTTAACTGCTTTCTTTTTGTTTCATTAAGAATTATAATTCTTTCCTGACTATCTTTTTCATAAAGCTTTTTCTTCCTATTATTATGATATTTTCCTCCTGTGATTTTTCTTCCTGCTTTCATGATTAGACTTTAGAAACTTCATTTATAAAGATTCCTGTTTAAAGATTTATCAGACCAAATTTAATCCTTTCTCTAATTGTTTGATATCTTCTTCTCTTCCAATTATATGAGCTTCAATACGACGAAAACTTGCTATTTTATATAATACAATGGTTATTGAAGGATTATCTAATTTGTAAACACCCAGGTATTCAGTTCCTATATCCAAGGCTTTTATCATATTATCTTTTCCAAGATTACGACAAAAATCTGATATTTTTTAGCATTTTCATCTGCAATATATTTTCTTTCCATTATAGAATTTTTATATTATACTTTGGTGATTGAGCATTGTTAAAATTTTCATAATTTACTTTAGAA
>JAUSKH010000028.1 GCA_030647095.1 Nanobdellota archaeon
GTGAGAAATCTCCAGCTTTTAAGCTGGAGTCTGCTGTAGATTTCTCCCGGTTCTCCCCAAACCAAGACAAACCTCGGCTTTTAAGCCGAGGTACAAACCCGAAGGGTTTGGTGATTAATGCCGTGATGGGGGTTTTTGATATTATTGGAGGTAAAGTGAGAAAATACTGTGGATTGGAGAAACAGGTTTATTGTCAATTTTGTGGGGAAGAGATAACCAGAGAATGGGCAGTTGTAGTTATGGAGAATTCGGTTGATTGTGCTACCGCTCATTCGAATTCTCCAGACAGAGAATTAGGAACTAAATGTAACTCAATTATCCTAATTCTCTGTAATAATAAAACTTATTGCGAGGGTGAAGATGGAGAGTCGGATTGTTTGAATAAGGAGCTTCAGGATAGGAGGAATTTAGGAGAGAGCTCTAATCTTGTCAACGGATTATATTCGCATAGACAGCTACAAATGGCTATAAGAGAAGGAAGAATAGAAAATTATGGACCTTTGGAAAGGGAAGCGTCTACAGTTGATTAAGGAGAATCTTTAAATAAAGACTCCACTTTAAAAAAAGGAGGAGAAAGAGGAAATGGCTATTGATGTTAAAAACCTAATTGCAGCAATAAATCCAGATGTATTTTGTGATAATGTTCCTGATATAGATGGTAAGATATTAAATAATGAGGTTAAGAAAGTCGCTAAAGAAAAAGGATATTTGGAGGCTGCAAAAATAGCTAAACTTAAAGAGTCTGATTATTTGGATATTGTTTCTTCTAAATTTAGTAAGAACGCATTTTCGCTTGCTGGATTGAAAAATCCTATAGAAAAACATACAATTGTGTATGATGTTTCTTCTCAAAGTTTAGAACAGATATATTTTTGGATTTTAGATTATGTTAATAAGGAATACGGTGGTTCTGAGAAGCTTATAGATAATTTTATTTCTTCTGTTGGGTCTGGGCAGTTCTCTGAAATGAATAAAAGAGCAACTGTATTGCAGGAGGAAGCTATCAAGATTTTTGGTACTGTTAATACTGTTTTAAGGTCTGTTCTGAATATTATTTATGACTTGAAGGAATTTAAAATGAGGCTCGCTCAGTATGACGATTACAAGTCTAAGGATGAAAGGGTAAAAATAGCCGCTTTATTGTCTCTTAAGCAGTTGTGGATGGATAATGTGGATATCAAGAGAGGTACAAGTTCTATAAAAGGAATGTTACAGCAATTTGATTTTGTAACTATTTTAGATGCGTTTATGGTTGCTAATTCTCTAAATGATATTGACAAGCTTGATTTGAATGAAAGAGTGAAGAGAATTCTACAGCAGAGAGTTTCTGAATTCCAGCGTTGGATTAAGGAATCGGAGCAGGAATTAAGAAAAAGATTTGAAATAGAGAAGATATATTTGAGAAGCCAGGTAAGCTCGATTAAATTGTACGCGCGATGGTTAAAGCCTTATTTGAAAGCAGCTCAACAGCTTGAACAGAATGCGGGACCAACTGCTGATATTGTGAATGCTTTTAATACAACTGTATTTGAGCTTGTTTTGTTAGCTAAGGGTGAATATAATCCTGCATTAGATGTTGCAAATGGAGAGTTACCGCAGATTTTTAAGAAAATGAAATTTAGGAAATATTTACCCTTAACTCTTATTGAATTTAGATTTAGAACTATTCCTGATAGAAGCGATCAGAGAGGAGGATATACCTATAGGGGACGCGCGGAAGTTACTTTTACAGGATTTGCTTTGAATGGTGACGAATTAAAATTAATGCAGTTAGAATTAGAAAAAGATGATGTGGGAGACATGTATAAACTAATAGGGGGAGCTACCGACGAGAGTTTAGGCCAACTTAAAGATGATATTAAAGATTTGTTGGGTGATGAGGAAAAGAAAGAGGTAAAGAGTGAGGATGTAAATCCTTTTAGGGAATTGTTTTCTTTTTTGAAAAAGAAGGATGAAAAAGTAGATTTGTCAAAAGGAATTCCAAAAGATAGTGATTATGAAAAAGTAATTAGATCACAAGCCATATTAGAAGCAAGGATGAAAACTAGAAAGTTATATGACTCCTTTAAGAAAATCTATAATATGCCTACATTTCCCCCTACATTGACTTAGAGGCGTTATTAAATTCGTTACAGAGAATTATGATAATCGAGTTACCTTTAGTTCTTAATTCTCTGTCTGGAGAATTCGAATTAAAAGTAGTACAATCGAATTATCCATAACTATAAATAAATCTTTGTCCTGTTTATTCTATGAAAAAAATGAAAATAATTCGTAAAATTAAGCCCAAAGTTAAAATAGTTAGTGAAGAAGAAGAGAAAAAAGATGAAGATAAGTTTGGTAAGGATACGAGAGTTGTAATGGATGAAAGCGAAGATATTTTTGTTGGAGAATCTTCACCTACGATGGTTGAAAGAGGAGGTTTTGTTCCTTTAACGAGTATTGCTACAGATGTTCCTTCTTCTAAAGGGAAAGAAAGGGAGGAAGAAAATAGACCCTTATATTTGGCACAGGAAGGAGAGGATAAAAAGAGAAAATATGAAACTAATATATCTGTTGGAGAACAGGAACCTCAAAAATATACTGCTGGGAATGCTGGTCCTGTAATGACTCCTAGAGATAAAAATATGAATGAGCCTTCTTTAGAAGTTAGAGATAAAGAATTTAGCGATGAGAGTAGGGGTTATAAGAAGGCTAGTGCTCCACACGAAAAGGAAGAAAAAAAGCGAAGGTACCCTTGGGAAGTTTGACTAAAGAAGAATATTAAAACTAAAGCTTTCTAATGTATTGATGAGAAAGGAAATAATAAAGGTTCTAAAGGAAATGGAGAAAAAGCACAATGTGAAAGTTCTTTTGGCTATTGAATCTGGGTCTCGTGCATGGGGTTTCGCATCTAATGATTCAGATTATGATATAAGATGTATGCATGTTGGAAGAGTAAACGATTATCTTGGATTGTATAATCCTCCTCAACAGATTAATTTGAGCAAAGATAACTTGGATATTGAAAGTTGGGACATACAGAAGTTTACTCAGCTTTGTTTAAAGTCTAATCCCCAAATAGCTGAATGGCTTAGAAGTCCGATTATTTATTTTGATTCTCCAGTGAGAAAGAAGTTTAAGGAATATTTTGATAAAGGTTGTTCATTAGAATTTTTAAGGCAGCATTATATAAGAATGTCAACACAGAATTATCATAAATATATGGGAATAGGAATGTCTCATTCTTGTAAAAAGTATTTATATGTTCTTAGAGGGATAGCTTGTGCATGTTATATAGAAAAAGAAAAGGCGCTACCTCCTTTACCTTATAAGGATGTTATTTCTTATTTACCTGAGCACGTACAGAGGTTTTTTGAGAGATGTGTCATACAAAAGAATACTACAGAAAAAGCGC
>JAUSKH010000021.1 GCA_030647095.1 Nanobdellota archaeon
AAGACAAAGTATAACCCTTTCTTGTAAGATAGAGTGTACCTAATGTGAACGCTCGTTCTATACATTCTACAGCTATCTTTCTACCATATTCTCTATCTATTATTTTTACCATAGCACCAGTCTCAGCACCAAATGTTTTACTGCCACTTATAGAACTTGGAATTTGTATATCACTTCCCTTTGGTAATATTTGCGCAAATACTTCTCTTCCAGGCATTTCTTTTTTCTTTAAAGTGCTTATTATTCCAGCAGCAAATAACAACTGGTTTGCATCAGCTCTATTTACTTTTTCTTTACCCAAAAGATGATTCCCAGTAACAGCATCAGCAATAGTCCCAACAAGATTAATATTATTCTTAGAAGAAATAATATTATTATTTATATCCAATAAAATTTTTGCTTCAGCTAAAGCCTCCTCGGTCTGAGGACTATGGATATTTGTTTCGTCACCATCATAGTCAGCATTATAAGGAGCAGCTGCAGCAGGATGTAATCTAAATGTCCTTCCAGGCAGTACTTTTACATAATGTGCCATCAAACCTTGTTTGTGTAATGTAGGGTGTCTATTGAAAAGAACAATATCTCCATCTCTCAAATGTCTTTCAACTTTATATCCTGGCTGAATCTCAGCAACGATCTCTTCTTTCAAATCTGTAGTGATTCTCTTTTTCTTCCCATCAGGCCTGATAACATAATTTGCTCCAGGATATTCTTCACCCATTTTTACAACTTCTTTCAGCTCCTCAATATTTAAACTAGTAACAGCTTCAGCAACAGTAATAACTCTTGCTATTTCATAAGGAACTCCTACTTCATTAATTTTCAAATAAGGATCAGGAGAAAGAACTGTTCTAGCAGAATAGTTTACTCTTTTACCAGCGAGATTATTTCTAATTCTTCCTTCTTTACCCTTAATTCTTTCCGTTATTGTTTTTAATGGCTGTCCTGACCTATGTCTTGCAGGAGGTATTCTAGAAATATTATTATCAAAGAAAGTTGTAACGTGATACTGCAATAGATCCCATAAGTCTTCAATAATTACTTCTGGAGCTCCTGCATTCAGATTTTCCCATAATCTTTGGTTTGCTCTTATAATATCACTTAATTTATGTGTAAGATCATCTTCACTTCTTTCTCCTGTTTCAAGAGTAATTGATGGTCTTACTGTAACAGAAGGAACCAAAAGCAAAGATATTACAGCCCATTCTGGCCTTGCTGATTTGGTATTAATACCTATTTTCTTTAATTCTTCATCTGATATCACAACTAATCTGTCTCTTATTTCGCTAGGACTTATACGTTTTTTTTCAATATAGAAAGTACTTGGTTTTTCCAATTTTACACGGACAAGTTGCTCATTACAATGAGGACATTTTTTTGCATCTCTTGCTTTTTTAGCTCTTTCCGCAGGAGTAAATGTTTTTTGCTTTTCTTCTGTTAGAGTAAGTTTTCCACAAAAGGGACAGAAACTTCGTAGACATAATTCAATAAGAGGTGTATACTTAATATGTAATACAGGTCTAGCTAACTCAATACTACCAGGATGTCCAGGGCACTCTTTTACTCTTTTTCCACAAGTCCTGCATCTTACTCCAGGATCAATTGCACCAAGTCTTAAATCCATAAGACCACCATCTACAGGAAAACCATCAATATCATAAAGTTCAGGTGTTACAATTTTCACAGAACTTAATTTTTTAATCTGCTCAGGACTAAGTAAAGCAAACTGCAACGATTTTATCTGTTTTCTAAATACTTGGTGGCTCATTGTTCGTATTTGTTTTTTAATTCGAATTTAGTATGAATTCCTAATCCTAATAATTCATCAACCAAAAGCTTGAAAGCATATGAAAGTTCAATTGGTTCTGTTTCGTTGCTTCCACAAAGAGGACAGGTTGATTTTCCTCTAATGACGTCTTCATAACCCATATTACCGCATTCCTTGCATATATATACAACAGTCTTATCTGAATCATATCTTTCTTTCAAAAGCAACGCAGCTCCATGTCCAGCGAGGGCCTGTTGCTCCATCTCTCCTAATCTTAAACCTCCTCCACGTGCTCTTCCTTCAATAGGCTGTCTAGTCAAAAGCGCAACTTTTCCAGAGGCTCTTGCATGAATCAGGTTTTTTACCATGCGTCTTAATTTCAAATAGTACATATTACCTATGTAAATCTTTAATTCTAATTTCTTACCAGTTACTCCATCGTACATTGGTTCTTTTCCGTCATAACTAAAGCCCATTTCTTCAAGTTGACTCTCTAATTCTTCAACATTCTGTCCTGTAAATGAAGTACCGTCTACTATTTTTCCACTTAAGGCTGCTGTTTTACTAGCTAGTAATTCTATCAAATATCCTACAGTCATTCTGCTTGGAATACCGTGGGGGTTAAACATCAAGTCTGGTTTAATACCTCTTGCTGTAAATGGAACATCATCTCCATCGGCAATGGCCCCAACTACTCCTTTCTGTCCATGAGGCGATGAGAATTTGTCTCCTGCCTCAGGAAGTCTCGTGTCTCGTGTCCTTACCTGAACAACCCTATTACCCTCCTCATCAGTTGTAATGAATACAGCGTCCACAAGTGCATGTTCTCCTTGTCTTATAGCTGCACTACCTTCTTTCTTTGCTTGAATAGACAAATCTTTTGCTTCAGACAAGAACTTAGGAGGAGTCACTTTTCCGATAACAACATCGCCTGATTCCATGTCTGCTTCTAAATAAGCTAGACCATCATCTTCCAAGAATCTGTAAGCCTCCTCTGTCCTATATCCAACAACATCTTTATCAGGTATAGTTATCTCATCACTAAGACCTCCCGCATATTGAAGTTCTGTTGCAGTATATGGTCTGAAATAAGTACTTCTTCCCATACCTCTATCTACACTTGCTTTATTCAATACAACCGCGTCTTCAATATTATATCCTTCAAAAGGCATAATAGCTACAATAAGATTCTGTCCAGCAGGGTATATATCAAGTGTATCATAAATAAAGCTTCTCACAAGAGGTTTTTGTGGATAATGGAGTATAGAAACATCTGTATCCACTCTTACCAAATAATTGGCAGCATAAATTCCAAGACTTTGTTTAAGCGTCTTACTTCCCCTATTCAATCTCGAACTCTGGTCGTGATTACCAAAAGGAACTAACGAAGTTATCAAACCAAACACATCTACAGGATGAACCTCAATATGCGTGTGGGAAGGTGTAACCTCTTCTTCTCTTAATGCTACTAAAGCATTTTCCTCTTCAGCTGCATCAACATATTCAATAATTCCCTGATCAACTAAATCTGTCCATTTCATCTTTCCTTCCTGGAGCAACACTAAATTTTCATCTTTCAGACGAGAAGCACCGTTATCAACAACAATTAATGGTCTTAAAACTCTTCCAACTTCAGTAGAGATAGTAATCTGTCCCAAATTAGTATTATCTCTTATACTTAATTCGTGAGGAAATTCTCTTTTTCTTCTCATTTCCCTTACTCTTTTTGCAAATTCTTCACAGTTAACAACAAATCCTATAAACTTTCCATTAAAGAAAACATCAATTCCTTTATCTTTATTTAATCCAAGAGATTCAAATTTCTTTATAGTTGCTTTTTCATCAAAACTAATAGCAGTAGATATCTTCGCAAGAAGAGCAAGATTTTTTCTTAAACCAATCTCAGTTCCTTCAGGTGTTTCTGTGGGACAAAATCTTCCATAATGCGTAGGATGTAATGTCCTTGCCATAAAGTTCTCCTGCTCACCAGGAAGAGTGCTTGTTACCCTCTGTAATCCAGAGAGAACAGCCATATAATTTGTTTTATCTATATTTTGTGTTACACCACTTCTTTCACCAATCCATGAACCAGTGGCAATTGCGCTTTCAATTCTATGGGTAAATAGAGTAGACTTAGCAATAGTTTTCAAAGAATAGAATTTTTTTCTCTTTGAAATTTTCTGTAAAGAATACTGAATGTCTCTTACAAGAATGTTCAAATTAACTCTGAACAAATCAGCAATCAAATCCCCAGAAAGCTTGACCCTCTTATTTGCATAGTGATCTTTATCCGTTCTTATTTTTTCATTTTCTTTAGAATGTAAATACAAATTAATAAGCCTACATAATGTGACTGCTTTTTCTTCTCTAGAATTTTTATCAGTACCAATATGAGGCAAGAAGAAAGAATCTATCCTTTGCTTTACTCTATCCAATACTTCTTTTTTTGTGCCTTGTATACCAGATTTTTCTGCAATATGCAACATAGCATCTTCGACATTAGTAATTTTAGCGTACTCATATAAGTTCACAATAAGACAGTCGCTTTCATGGTCAATATTCTTTGCAATATCAGCTTCCTTTATCATTCCTAATGCTTTTAGTATCACTAACAATGGAATATTACGCAATCTGCTAAATGTCCCCTCAAGTATTCCTTCATTTGTTTCAGAAATTGTTGTAGGTATTCTATATGACCCTCTTTGGGAAAATAGTCTTAGTGTTAATCCTTGTTTTCCGTCTTCAATAAACGGTTGGTTTGGAGCTAAATCTTCAGACATTACTATTACTCTCTCGTTTCCATTAATAATAAAATACCCGCCAGGATCTAATGGGTCCATATAATTCGCTATTAATTGGTCTTTATTAGTTCCTTGCACATTACATACGGCACTGCGGACTATAATTGGGATTCTTCCAATTTCAACTTCTGTGCTTTCTGCCTGATTTTCATACTTCACACTTAGCTCAACAAAAACAGGTGCAGAATAAGTAAGATTCCTTAATCGTGCAAAGCTTGGCGTTATAAGACTTGTACTTCCGTCAGCTTCTATTATATTTGGTTTGTCCACTCTAACTCTTCCAAATTTAATTTCTACTTCTTCAT
The DNA here is from genome assembly GCA_030647095.1 of Nanobdellota archaeon. Taxonomy (GTDB): domain Archaea; phylum Nanobdellota; class Nanobdellia; order Pacearchaeales; family GW2011-AR1; genus UBA73. Next base: position 4,875 of record JAUSKH010000021.1, read on the forward strand.
TTCTTAAAGATTCATTGATTTCGTCTACAATTTGTTGAATTCTATTGTTGATAAAATCGTTAAAAGAAAGAATATTAGATTCTACTAAGGAATGTTGTTCTAAATATTTTTCAACTAATATATTTTTTTTCTTATCCATCATGGTACCACAACCCTATAATACAATTGGATTTTTCCCTCTTCCTCACGCTCTATTTTAATAACATCACCTGGAGTGCATCCTTCCGGAACAGCAGCATCAATGATTTTCATTTTAGGTAATTGCGATACTGAAATATTATATTTCTCAAGTAGCTTTTTAACCTCTTCGGGTTTCAATCGTGAATGTTTTGGTTGTAATATGTGCATAGCCGATGGAGCTCCCTAGCGATAAAGTTTAATGTAAGGAATATGAATTTTTGTCAGAGAAGGTTTTTAAACCTTTCTACAAGCCCAAATCACTCTACAAAAGCAGGTATCTTCTAATAATTATAATAGAGGACTTTGAGTACCCAATATTTTTCCTTATTTCAAAGTCCTTCTTTGAGAGTTTGAAAGTTTTATAAGGTTTTCAAAACTCTCAATAATCAAGGCAGCACTCATTTATATTATTTTCGTTTTTGCACGCCATACCCTTTTTAATTTCTAAGAAACCCTTATATCCAAGACCAACTTAAGATTTTTATGGATTTTTTATGTGATAATATTTAATAAGCGAACTTAATATCTCACTGTATATAAATTAAGAATGAATAAAGGAAATATTTTAGTTATAGGGAAATATAATAAAAGAAAAGAAGTAGAGCATCTACTCGCTCTAAGAGGTATAAGCTATTTTTCTATAGATCATATTGCAGAAAATGAAGAGAATATACGGATTAAAATAAATCAGGGATGTAGGCAGATTTTGATTTGCGGAGGCGATGGTACCATAAACGAGAGCGTAAATTATCTTATGTGTTTTCCTAAAGAAATTAGGAGAAAAATAGGTATAGGCATAATTCCCTGTGGTAGAGCAAATGATTTTGCAAGAGAATTAAATATTCCAGAAGAAGCCGGATTAGCCCTCGAGAGAATATTTAATAAGAGGGTTAAATTTGTGGATCTTATTAAAGTAAATCATAAATATATGGTTAGCGGAGGAGGATTTGGTTTACCTGCCGAAGTTATTTTAAGTATGGAAGGATCTCCTAAAAAAGACAAATTATTTTCTAGTCTATTGGGTGGATTTGTTTATTCTCTTTTTGTTACGAATCTTATTCTATTCGGTTATGAAGGAATTAAAATTAAAAGGAAAAATTATTCTATACTGGGCATATTAAACCAGGGCAATATAGGAAAGAAATTTAATTTGTCTCCAAATTCAAAAAACGATGATGGATATTTTGAAGTTTGCTTTGTTGAAGGTCCTAGCGGAGTATTTAAAGATATAAAAAACTTAAAAAAGATAGTGGCTGGAAACTATTTCAAAGGTAAAAAAAATAGAATAGACAAGATTAAAAAAATTAAGCTTTCATTTGATAAAGAGAATTATTTTATGGGTGATGGGGAGATTCTTTGTAAAGATAAAGACTTTTCTATAAGTATTGCTCCTAAGGAATTAGGATTTTTTCATTAGTTTTTCGACTATAAAATCTGAGTAAAAGAAAACACGATCAGCATTTTTAGTAGGGTCTATATCTAGACGAATAAAATTATTTGTCTTTGTGTGAACGTTTCTTTTTACAAGATTATTCCAATAACAAATTACTGAACCAGATCGAGACTTATTAGCTATTTCTTTTATAATCTCTTCATATTCATCTTGAGACACTGACTCAAATATATCCGATAGGCAGTATTTTGTAAAAGTATACTTCTTCATCTTTTTTATATAGTCTGAAATATCATCTTCTATAAGTATTATCTTACCAACTATTTTCTTTAATTTATTAAAATTTGATTTATCTAAATAAGGATGACCTTGCAGCGGTATTGGTACAGTGCCCTTTAATATAATGTGAATAAAAGGGTTATTCTGTACAGAGATATTTTTCATATATTTTTCAGTTTTAATTAGGAAATAGTCAGAAATATTCTTCTTTTTATTATACTGGAAAAACTCTTTTTGTCTACCTAACAGTTGCATAATCCTTTGTGAGAAAAAAAGTTTAAAAGATAATCTCCATAATAGATTGTTTAATTCTTGATTATAGAATCTTCTTTGCTCATCTATACCTTTAGATGATAAAAATCTATTAATCTTCTTACTTGACAAGAATAATCTGAGGAAAAAGGCACGATAAACTCCAAGGTATTTTTCTAATTTCCCGCAATGAACAATCCCTCTTCCTATTTTATCTAAATTATCTAACCAGAATCTTTTCGAATCATTGTCTAAACGGGAAGAGCATTTTTTAAATAGATACAGTCGATTATTACATCTTATAAAACCAAAAAAATTTACAAACACATAAAAATTTAAAGTTTGAATAGCTGCAATTTTCAGTTTTACTAAGTGTATTTGAGCTTCATTATAATCTATCCCTATTATTTTTTTTGGATTCTTAAGTGCTATTGAAAATAGATTTTCTCCTCCAGACGCGATACATAATATTGTGTCTCTCTCTGAGATACTTAAAGAATTCAATACTAAGTCATAGTCTTCCCAACACAGACTATAATTAATATTCTCCATCATGTGGCATTTAAACTCATGTATAAAAATGTTTATAACTTGAGTCTATTGCTTTTTTAAGGAGCCCAAATTGGAAAGGAATACTATAACTAACAAAAGAGTCATAAAAAGACTTTGGGAATATCAAAAAGAAAGATTTCCTGTTTTATTCATTCTTATTAGCGGAACTGCAGTAGTATTAAGTTCCGCTGCGGTTTCTATTGGAGCAAGCGAGAGTATACTAAACATTCCACTTAAAATCCTTTTCGCCATTATTGTTTCATTCTTGTTTATGTTGCACATCAGAGTCATAGACGAATACAGAGACTATTTATTTGATTCAAAATATCATAATGACAGACCAGTCCAATCCGGAGTTATTTCTCTAAAGGAACTGCTGATTATAGATATCGCTGGCCTATTTTTGCAGTTTATTATTACAGCTTCTTTTTCACTAAAAGCAAGCATTCTCTGGTTTGCCGCATTTGGATATACAATCGTATCTGGAAACGATTTTTTCTTGGGTAATAAAATAAAAAGAAAATTCTTTCTCTATAATGGGCTAAATTTAATACAACTTTTCATATTTCAGTTTTACCTTTATACACTTTTTAATCCAAACTTTACTTTGAATATCCTATTATTCGTTCATTTCATTTTTGCCGTTTCTAATCTTTTTTTAGTGGAATTTGCAAGAAAGATGAAAGTTACTAAGCAAGAAAGCAAAGTAAAAGACACATACTCATCACGATTTGGGAAAAAAGGAGCATCTTTAATTTACATTTTTATAGCCTTCTTCTCATTTATTCTTTTAGTATATTCTTTAATGATAATTAAGCCAGGCATTACGTCTTTAGGCGCTTGCTTCTTCTTCCTAGATATAATAGTTATTTGCTCATTATTCTACATTATTAATGATAATAAAATTTCAGAAATAGTGGTTCAAGGAGGAGCCGCATTGTTTTACGTTGCAACCCACCTAATACTCACACTCTCAAGAATCTAAGTTTAGTTCAAACGCACTATATTCTCTTATCCTAGCTGAATTATTATATATCACATTCTTTGTTACTTTCTCATCTTTTCTTAGGGCAAAAATAATTGAATCAAAACCCAATTTCTTTGCCCAGTTTATTTGTGATTCTCCGAGTAGTATACCTCCCCAAGTACTCTTCTTTTCTGGTAAAATGCCAATGGTTTTTAGGACTAAAGAATTGGTAATTAAATCTGGAATTCCTAAAGCAAATCCAATTGTTTCTCCACAAGGCTCTTTAAGTAACTCTAGGATTGCATGATTTTCAATATTAGAATTTTGTCCATATAGAAAAGAGAATTCATCAAAGGATAAAGGAACAAAAGACCAGTTTTCTCGGAATATCTTATTAGACAGTTCATGAACTGTTCTGCTTGCTTGTAAAAAGTTTTCTGGAGAAGCCTTATGAATAGTATAACCCGCTTCAGATAATGGTTCAGAAACCCTTTTAGAATATTCCAACATTGTTTCTAAGTCTCCTCTTTTTAAAGAAGAGTATTTACTTGCTTCTTTAAATCCAAGTTGTAAGAATTGAGCAGGATAAAACTTATGATTCATTGGTTCAAAATTAAAAACACTATTTGGGTTTTGATCAAAAGCGAATCTATAAGGGTGCCAAATAGTCAAATCAATAGGACCTCTTATAGCATTGCAATTTTTCAATTTTAAATATTGCAATGCAGAATCAAATAATTCCTTTGATACAGAAAAATCCTCATTAGATTCGTAGAATCCTATAAGACCTATTTGTTTATTGTCAACTGTTCTTAGACGCGGATCAATTATTGCTGACAAATGGCCAACAGGAGCAGAATTAGAATAAGCAATAAAATTTTGAATCTCTCCAAACTGAAAAAAAGGATTTTGCGGATTTTTTAATTTACTCTTTAAATCTGCAAATGCCTGAGAATAATTGAATTCTTTATAGGTTTTTAGAAGCAATTGTCTATATGCTTGACTATGCTCTTCTTCAAACGTATACTGAACTATTCTGTGTTCATTCATGTAATTTAATTTCTCCCGTAAATCCGTTTATAGTTACTATTTGCCCATCCTTTAACCTAGAAGTTGCATCTTCTACAGATATCACACAAGGAAGATTTAGTTCACGAGATACTATGGCTGCATGAGACAACAACCCTCCCTGTTCTAGTATAAGCCCATTAATCAAGCCGAATAAAGGCGTCCATCCAGGGTCTGTATTTTTTGTTACAACAATATCATATTTTCCTTTTTTAGGTAATTCAAATTCTTTTAAAATTTTTACTTTGCCTCTTACAATTCCCGGGGAACAGCCTAATCCAGAAAGATTATTCATTTTTTTAGAGAATGTCCTTAAAGGTATAGATAAATAAGGGCTACCTTGAGTTGTAAACATTCCAGGAATTTCTACCTTTTTATAATCAGCATAATCTTTCTTTCTTAAACTAACCAAAGACTTTAGGTTTTGTGTAGTGCTAGAACCAGAAATATAATTTTTAATTTCATCTATTTCAAGATAAAAAATATCTTTCTCATCTAATATGGTTCCTTCTAGTTTTAATTTTTTCCCTAATTCCTTAAAAATAGTTCTCACATACCCAAATGCCTGAGACCTTAATAACCTTGTTTCTTCTCTTAATCTTGCATAATGTTTTGTTTTTCTTATCAGAAATTTAAAGTATAAATTTTGAGGCAATAACACCTTCTTTTCTAGAACAATCTCCTTTTTTGGAGAATTCTTATAAAGTAATAATAGTCTTATTATGTAGCTTGGATTTTCATCAAGATTCTCGGATTCAAGACGCAACTCATTAGCAAATCTGCCTCCATAATTATTAAAATAGAATTCTAGTTTTTTATTTAATCCAGAATATATTTGATTATTCTTTATCTCTAAAAGGCATTCGTCATATTTTTCTTTCTTAGCTAATCTCACTAAATTTTCATGTATAAAAAACTGATTTGAAATCGACTTCAAAATAAAAACTTGGTTTGCACTTGCTAGATTCTTAATATCAGAAATAAACGCAAGTATTTCCTGCTCAGAAACACTATTGGCTTTAGCAAACTCTCTTAGCTTTCCGTATATAGTCATAAGTAAAAAATCATTCTCTAAAGTTATACTCCATTTAGTTAAAACATCTTGTTCCAATCCATTATATAAATCAATTAATTCTTTTGTAGTCAATTTTGAAAGATCCATATTTCTAAATTCAAAGAATCTTTTCTTAATATACGACTTAAAATTGTTAATTCTATATTCAAAAAAAGGATATAATATTATAATTGTTGAATAATACCTTATTTTAAATAATGTCGAAATGTTTTTTTTGTATTGTTTATCTAAGTCAGCTTTTGTTTTTGCAGTTAACATACTATTAAGATTTTCTTTATTTTTTTCATATCCGGGAAAAAGCGCTGCAATTTTGTACCAATTAATCATGTTATAATAAAATCTACCATAAAAAAATCCGAGGAGATTCTCAAATACATGCATATTTTGTTCTATCTTTTTATCACTTAAACCAACAAGCTTAACTAGATTAATATAAGCGATTTTATAGGCTCTTCTAGCAAAAGAAGCCGTAAGCGGAAGGACCACACCACTATAACTCTCTACAATATTAGAATTATCCCAAACTCTCGTCTCTTCAGAAGCTAAAGAAGTTATTGGCCTTGACTGCAGAATAAAAAGCTTTGAGCCTTTTACAGTCCATTCTATATCTTGTGGTTTGCCAAATATAGTTTGTATTTTTTTTCCTGCACTTATAATCTCTTTTAGATTTTCATCTCTGATTAAATCGTCTTGTTTATGTAACCTGTCTCCATAAGGTAAGAACAGCGACTTTGGAGATTTTCCTTGGACAACAGACTCCGCAGTTCCAAAATTATAATTAATCAGAGCCCCAGACTTTCCATTTTCATTAAATTCAGTGAATAAAACACCAGAAACTTCTCCCTCAATGAATTCTTGTATGATTATGCTTATCTTAGGTATTTCATTTATTCTCTGCCTTTTTATATAAAAGTAAACCCTATCAGAAAATGACGCAGCAATAACTTTTTTTATCCCATTAATAATTTCCTGCTTTTTGTTAATTACTTTTTCTGACTCAAACATTCCTGCAAATGAAAAATCCTCAGAATCTTCTACCGAAGCCGAAGAACGAATGATTATATTCTTGGACAAAAAATTAGTATATGGAAAACTGATATTTGAAGAGTGGATTTTCTTCCTAACTAGTTTTAATCCGTTCAACGCCTTATTTTCTGGCAATCTAAAAAAAAGTTCATAAACATATTCTTCACTGATTCCTATATCACGAAGAGTTTTACTTATTATTTCCCGGTTTAATACGGAAAATTTGGGTATATTAAATCCTTTTTTCGATAATACTGCTAGATTAGCTGCCTTTTTTCCCAGCTTATTTTCCATGAAATTCTAGCCTTTATAAGGTTTATATAATTAATTATGCATTAGGATTTACACATTGATCTAAAAAATGTTCGCATTGCAGCCTTTGCAGATTTCATACCAACCCAGACTCTGAAGTACCCAAACAGCTATAAGGAAGACTATAACAGAAACAATTATTACAATAACTAAATTAATAAATCCAATTCCAATTCCCTCTCTCGTCTTCTTCCTTTTTTCTCTTAGTAAAAAGATTAGATTAGCAATAAGAAAAACAATGTCTGGCATTAAAGTTAGTGTAACAAAACCAGTAGCTGCTTCAAATATCGCACCTAAAACAGCAACTACAAAAGCAATAATTAACGAAGTTGAATAGCCTTTTGAAACACTACCTTGCTCCCCATCAGAGTTATTCTCCTGTTCATCTGTATTCTCTTTTGCTTTATTGAAGAAGAGAATTATAGAAAAAATCAAAGGTATGAAATATAATAAGGAAATAGGTGGACGCGAAAGAAGAGGATTATCATTTAGAATATAATTAAATCCTGCAGAACCCATCATAAGAATGAATAGATAACCTGAAAGTAAAAACGATAATGCCGCTTGTACTATAAATATTATTCCTGTGACCAGCGCAATACCCTCCATCGTTTTATCACGTTTAGACTTGATAAGACTTATACCAAGAAGTATAAAAAATATATTATTAATTAAATTTATTATCAACCCCAACACGGAAATAATCCTTAAGCCACCATAAGCAGAGATAAAACTAAAAATCGCTAATAAAATAGAAAGTATAATAAGACCATACGCGGAAAAACCCATTAATTTATTATTTATATCTCTTGAAATAAATACGAACCCTAAAAATATGGAAACTTCAGCGATTAGAAGCAATATAAGTGATAAATAAGAAATAACCCTAAATCCCAAGAACGCAGTTATAAACGATATAAACAAGGCCACAATAGCAATTACAGCTAAAACTATTAAACCCCTTTTCATATAATATCAAAGAATTATTTATTTAAAAATGCTTCCAATTAAGAGAGAAGATTTAAATAGTTCTTTTCTCTTTATTAATCAGAGGTGAAATCATGGTATCATTTGAAATACTAATAATAGTTTCTTCTTTAGGTGCGCTATTCCTACTCCAGCAAAATGATAAAAACGCTTGGAAAAAGTATATTATTACTATAATAGGGGTTTTATTGTTTGAATATTTCACTCAAGCACTATGGCTAAACAAAAACCTTGCTTCTTGGAGTTATCTTTATTTAGATGTTAATTGGGTATTAACTTTAGCAGGCTGTCCCATAATTAGTAAAGTATAAATACTAGTTTATCGTCGGTATATTAACTAAATAAATTATTTTACCGAC
>JAUSKH010000023.1 GCA_030647095.1 Nanobdellota archaeon
CTAAGCAAAGAGGAATTTGAAGATTTAAAGAACAATAAATTTGAAGAGCATGAATTAATATTTAGATTCTTAGAAAACCAGAAGATTTCTTATTATATCGGATTGTCCAGTGCAAAATATCTTAATAATCTGACTTGGCAAAGTATAAAAGTTGTATATATAATTAACACAGAATTTAAGTTAAAGAGAAAAATAGGCAACATAGAAGTTGAACTAATTAAATTCCCTAAAGAACTAATAGTTAATATTGCACTAAATAAAACAAACAAAGGAATTCCCTATTCAGATGTTGAAAAAACTCTTTTAGATGAAATATACTATAAAAAAGGCAAGTCACAAATAACCGATTATAACATTAAAGAATTAAATCTTGAAAAAATTAAGGCTTACATGGTTTTTTACTCAAAATATAGGGTAATTAAGAAAGAGGTTATTAATAAATTAAACAAAGAACAAATTAAACTATTATGATAATTCCAGACAAATATCTTAGAGAAACAAGAAAGAAAAAAGTATCAGATGAAATGATAAAAAAAGATATTGCCTTGAGCTATATACTATATGAAATGTCTGAAGATATAAAAAAAGACAAAAATTCTCCTTTTAACAAACTAATTTTCAAAGGAGGAACATTGCTTTCTAAGGCTCATCTAGACTATCATCGCCTTTCAGAAGATTTGGACTTTACTTTTTTAGAGAATAAAATGCTAAACAAACTCTCTAAAACTCAAAGGCAAAAAAAGATTAAACAGTATTTAAAAGAAGAATTTTTGCTTAGATTTGAGTCTATAGTAAAAAAATACTCTTTAGATTTTGATCCTAGCGAGATGAATAAGGAAACCAAAAAATACTGCCCAATAAAGGCACCAGTTCATCTCGCTAAATTTTACGTTTATCTGGATAAAAATGATCAAACCCCTATAAAAATAGAAATAAACTTTTTAGACGAGTTGTTTTTTAAGCCAGAAAAAGTTAAACTAAAACACTTAAATTCCTCTTCACAAGATTTAGTTTTTCCATTAGGAGAAACAGAATTGAACTCTTATAATATCGAAGAGATATTGATCGAAAAAATAAGAGCAATTTTAACAAGAGAAGGGAGAATTCATGAAAGAGACATCTTTGATCTGTTTTTATTAAAAACAAGAGGATATAACTCTTTGAAATCCGATCTGAACAAAATTAAAACTAAATTAAGACAAGGAATAGGATTTAAGCAAGACAAGAAAAAAGAAGTGCAGAAGATTAAAAAAGTAGAAGAAAAATTCAACCAAATAGAAAGGGAAATTGAAGAAGAAATAAAGATGATGAACTTAAAGGATTATGATTCTCAGGAGTATAGAAGATTTTTTAATGAATTAAAGGAATTTTTAACTAAACTCGATTTTTTAGATTTATGAAAGTCTTAAAAACTGCAAATTATTAGAAAGTTAAAATGAGCTCCAAAACCCCTTCCCCCTCCAAGAAACCTCGTCCCAATCCTAAAGTAATCATTTACGCGCTTATAGCCCTAGGATGTCTAGTTCTCATGTATCTAGTTCACTGGGCATTCATCATCCCAGCAGCAATTCTTTTATGGTTAAACTGGAAAGAATTAATGGGGAAGAAGTAGAAGCTTTAGGTATATTAAAAAGACATAAAGTTTGAATAAGTTTTTATAGCTATTTCGATTTTTATCTCAATGGTTTTCAAACTCTCCCCATCATCGTTAAATCTCATGAACGAATGCCCTCGTTGCTTCTGGCTCAATAAACACAAGGTTTGGACAAGACCATCTACACCTTTTCCTCAATTACCTAACGGCATGGATAGAGTCATAAAATCGCACTTTGATAAGTTTAGAGATAAAGGAGAACTGCCACCAGAAATAAAAGACCACAGCCATACCAAAGGACTAAAATTATTTGGTGATAAAGAATTACTAGCCTTATGGAGAAACAATAGGAAAGGCATACAGTGGGAAGATAAGGATGGAAATATTTTAACGGGTGCAGTTGATAATATTTTGACAAAGGACAAAAAGCTCATAGTTCTTGATTATAAAACAAAGGGCAGTCCCTTAAAAGATGAGAAGGAAGCAGGAGACGGTTACCAGAACCAGCTAGACTTCTATAACTTCCTTTTAAGAAAGAATGGCTATGAAACTGAAGAGTACGCCTTCTTATTATTTTATTATCCTAAAGAAGTTCTTGAGACAGGAGAGGTTATCTTTGATTCTGTTTTGGCAAGAAGGGAAATTGATGTAAAGAACGCTGAAAAAATATTTGACAAAGCAATTAAACTGTTAAATGGGGAATGTCCTGAAAAGACTTGTGAGTGGTGTGAAGGAAGATGAGCTTAATTGAGTTTGATTCCAAATTCGTTTAAGTTCTTCTCAATCTTATATTTCTTCTTAGCTAAATCTCTTCTTCTAACGTAGAACTTCCAAGCGGGATAAAGCAGAAGTATAAGACAAACATTTGAGATAATTAATATAGATAGATAACCAAAAGACTGCGAGTATAGTGTTGTGATAACTGCAAAGAGCAAGGAGAAAACATAATAGGTCTTATCATAGATCTCTTTTTTGTTCTCTTTTATCAAAGCGATTATTTGATTATGGCTTTGGATAGATGTGTTCTTTGCATGGAAGAGGCGGTCGTTTGGGTCAATATAATGAAGTATGTCGTTATCCATACTGGGCAGGGTTTTAAGGCATTTATATGATTTATTGTGATGGAAATCCTGTAAAAAAGTAAGCTCTATTTAGGAACTTTCTACACAAGCCTCACCCCAAACCTTCTTTCAAAAACCCCAAAATTTATATACATTATATAACCTAATTATTAATGTAAGTGGACTGATTCCTGTAAAAGTCTTGTGTATTCAAGATATCCATGGTGTATTCCAGTAATTGGTTTGGTAAATCACCCTTCACTTATCAAAATATGACAGAAGCAACAATACAACAATTTAACCTATTAGAAGAAAGTTCTTCATTTCTTTCAAGGAATTTTAGAAATCTTCAAAAGGAATATGGTAATAAATATATTGCAATAAAAGATAGCAAGATAATAGCTTTCGCTCTCTCTTTTGAAGATTTGATTAAACAATTACATCTTAAAAAAGCAAAGCGAGGAGATGTAATAATAGAGTTTATTCCAGCAGAAGGCGAAATTATTTATCTTTAAACTCTCCTTCTATGCCTTATCAAACAACTCTTCAACGTCTTTCAAATCTAGATAAACTGCTTTAAGTTCTTCCATTCTTCTTATTGCATTTTGGGTGAATCCGTTTTTAGATATAAACAAGAACTTGTAATTTCCGCCATAATTGATAAGCTTAGATTTTCTATAAAGCTCATTAACAACATCTGCATCAAGTTGTTTATTTGTCCATTTAACTTCTCCAAGCAAGAAGCTTTTTTCTTTAAGGTTGTATGCGAGAATATCAAGCTCATTACCATTTCTATCCCACCAAGATCCAATGTTCTCAAAGTTTAATTTTAAACCCTTTATTTCTTTTGTGTTGTAGAGAATAAGCAGTTCTTTAGCTACATCTTCAAAAACTCTGCCCACATACCCATTTAGATTCTCTTTAATAATATCGGAGACAAGTTTAGTATTACCTAAATTGAGAGAAGTTTGATTAGGTAATATAAATTTATACCAGAACTTAAAGAAATTATCTTTAGTTTGATATCTCCCAAGTCTTTCTTTACCTAAGACTGGATCTTTTCTTCCTACTAAATCCAAAAGTTCATCAAGCCTATTAAGGTAAGCAGGCATCGTTTGAGAAGGAATATGCGTAACATCTTGTATCTCTTTCATAGTTTCCTTGCCTGAGGAAGTTGCCCCTAAAATCGCATTATATTTTGCATGGATTCTAACATTCTCATATTCCAATAGATTCTTTGGTTCTTCAAAGAGAATTGATCCTTTCTTTAGCACGAGATCAAATATTCTATCATGAATATCTCCCTTACTCTTTTTGAACTTGTCAAGATAATCTGGAGTGCCTCCAAAAACAGAGTATACAGATACTTTTTCTTCTTCAGATAATTCTTCAAACATGAGTCTAAAATCAGAATACTTAAAGGGAGATATTTTGATCTTTTGTGCTCTCCCATACAATGCCCCTGCTTTGCTATTCATAATTTTTTGAATCATACCTATAGATGACCCGAGAAGTAAAACGAACATCTTTTTATTTTTTAATTTTGAATCCCATGCATTTTGTAAACTGCTAATATATTCTGGAGCGATGTCTAAGAACCTTTGAAATTCATCAATGACTAAAACAAAGGACTCTTTATCCGCTTTCTCTCCTATATAATTTAAGAATTCATAGAAATCCTTAAAGACAGTTTTATCTCCGAGTTGCTCTTCTACGGCCTTTGATAGATAATTCAAAATTTCACTTTTCTGAGTTACTTCAACATAAAAATAAAACTTATTTTTTATATTCTTCAAAAACTGTTTAACAAGTTCAGTTTTGCCAACCCTTCTTCTACCATAAAGAACCAGCATATTTGAGGGGGAGAGATTTGCATATTTTTCTTGCAAAAACTTCAATTCGTTCTTTCTATTATAGAATTCTTTTTCTGCCATGATTGCCTTTACAATATTATCATGATAATATTGTAATATTAACGTGTTAATATTATTTATAAATCTTTCTATTAAGCTCAGAAACCTCTTTAATTAAGGTTTCAACTTCCTCTTTCTTAAACATCAAACACCAAAAACCGCCAAGTTTAAATACCCTTTTTTCCCATTCATAATTACGAATCTGATTGAACCATATGGGCTGATAACTCAAGAAGTTCACGAATGCATAAACGCAGTACGAGTTGCTTCTGTAAAAATCAAAAAGTCCTTGAGTTGATATTTAGGACTTTTGGATGCATGAAAATTCCAAGTCAAGAATCTTGACATGTTAAACATACAAAAAATCATAGAAAATGCCAGTAATCAAACGACCAAGAAAAGGAAGTCTGCAGTTTTATCCTCGAAAGAGGGCTGCGAAATTCGTTCCTAGTGTAAACTGGAAGCCTATCGCTGGCGAAGGTGTTCTTGGCTTTATTGCTTACAAGGTAGGCATGGCAACAGCAATTGTTAAGGATAGCACTCCAAAAACAATGGCTTCTGGAAAACAGATCTCGCTACCTGTCACAATTCTTGAGGTGCCTAACATGAAAGTTTATTCTGTAAGATTCTATAAAGATGGACAAGTCCTTAAAGAAACAGTTGTTTCAAAAGATAAAGAATTAAAAAGAATTCTAAAAGCCCCAAAAGAACTTCCAAATTTTGATTCTGCAATCCCACAAGCTTATGACGATATTCGCATCATTGCTTATTCTATTCCTTCTCAAACACATATTAAAAAAACACCAGACATCATCGAACTTGCTGTTGGTGCTAAAAACAAATTAGAGTTTGTTAAAACTATCATTGGAAAAGAACTTTCTCTTCCTGATTTACTTAAGTCTCCTTTCGTTGATGTTAGAGGTTTAACAATAGGAAAAGGACTTCAAGGTCCTGTTGCAAGATTTGGTATTTCTTTAAGACAACACAAATCAGAAAAAGGAGTAAGACGCCCTGGAAGCCTAGGACCCTGGCATCCAGCCCGCGTCACATACTATACTCCTATGGCAGGCCAACTCGGCATGTTTACCCGTGTTCACTATAATCTCAAAGTTCTCGGCACCGGTAAAATCGCCGAAAAAGACATCAATCCTCCTTCTGGCTTCCGACATTACGGAAAAATTCATTCTTCTTATATCGTTGTTAAGGGCTCTGTTCAAGGTCCTCCAAAAAGACAAATTCTTCTTACCACTCCATTCAGACTCACAAGAGATAATACTAAATTACAATACGAGCTATTAGAGCTCCACACATTCTAACATGACAGCACAAATAATATATCACTCCATTAACACTCTAGACAATATAATTTCTCTTTTACTAGGAGCAGTTATTCCTATTTCCCTAGCCAAAGATAGATTATTTTCATATGATTTCATATACGAAGGAAGAAAAGGCCACAATAAGTTAAGTCCTTCTTTCATATATTTAGACTTTTCAGAAGATCCTAAATATAACAGAGCAGACCCTATAAATTCTAGAATAACGAGTTATAGATTAAACCAAGAGGATTTATCAGAAGTAAGAGATGGAAAATTGATTATTAATACACGTGAGAAATCTCCAGCTTTTAAGCTGGAGTCTGCTGTAGATTTCTCCCGGTTCTCCCCAAACCAAGACAAACCTCGACTTTTAAGCCTAGGTACAAACCCGAAGGGTTTGGTGATTAAAGAAAGGATTACTTCAACTATTTACAATCCAAACACAGCATTTCATAGAGAAGCAACTAAATTAAGAGAAAGAGTAGTGGAGGAGCAAGTCAAATGAAAACATCATTAGTTGACTCTCAAGGAAAAAAGAAAGGAGATATTGAATTACCTTCCCTATTCAGCACACCAATAAGAGAAGATCTAGTTGCAAAATATTTTGAAATATCAAGATATCAACATCCATATGGACCAAATCCAGAAGCAGGAAAAAGGCACTCTGCTTCAGGAACAATAAGCCATCAAAGGCATGATTGGAAAGGCCATTATGGAAAAGGAATATCAAGAGTACCAAGAAAAACAATGTACAGACACGGAACACAATTCTTCTGGATAGCGGCAGAAGTATCTGGAACAAGAGGCGGAAGAAGAGCTCATCCACCAAAACCTCTTTTAACAAATAGAAAAATGAATAAGAAAGAATCAAGGCTAGCAATGAACATTGCTTTAGCAGCAACGGCAAATAAGGCTTATGTTCAATCTAGATATAGTTCACTTGAAAAAATAGATTCAGCTCCTTTAGTTCTAGAATCTCTTCCAACTAAGACAAAAGAAATAATAGCAACTATGAAAAATATCTTCGGGAATAATTTTAACATCGCAATAAAAAGAAAAACAATAAGAGCCGGAAAAGGAAAATCAAGAGGAAGGAGATACAAATCAAATGCAGGAGTTTTGTTAGTTGTCTCTTCAACAGAAAAACCAAGATTTAAAGGATTAGATATGAAAACAGTACAACAGCTTTCAGTAACAGACTTTTATCCTCTAGGAAGATTAACTGTATACACTAAAAAAGCGCTGGAAGAATTGGAGGCTAAGAAATGATTCTTAGACCAATAACAACAGAAAAGGCAGTAAAAATGATAGACCTAGACAACACGTTATTATTTGAAGTAGACCCCGGAGCATCAAAACCAAAAATAAAATCACAGATAGAAAGCATATTTTCAGTAAAAATAGAATCAATAAGAACGCATTTAAAGCATAATAAAAAATATGCCTATGTTAAATTATCTAAAAAAAATCCTGCAATCGATGTTGCTACAAAATTAGGAATGATATAAAATGACAACACAAACAACTCAATTAATTACCCATATAATATCTTTAGAAGATATAACTAACCTAAAGAAAGGGGATTTTATTAACATAAGGTCCATAGCAACAAAAGGCAAACCATCTCCTTATGTTGTAGTACATAGAGACAAATATGCAGATGTTTTAGCAGGTGGTGGGAGAGAGCATGCTATTGGGATATTAAGAACAAAATTATATTCATCTTACGATGCTGATGGATGTTATATTGCCGGTAACGAACATTTTGTGTTATGTGATAAAAATAAGGAAGAAGATTTATATAATGAAGCAAAAGAACTTCTTGAAAGAGGAGGAATTAATTAAATGGGAAAAAGAATAATTCAACAGGCGAGAGGAAAGGGAAGTTTAACCTACAGAGTTAGAAGCAAGGCTTATATATATAAGGTAAAATATCCTGCAAAGATAGGAGAGGCAGAAATATTATCAATACTTCATTCTCCAGCTCATTCAGCTCCTTTGATGAAGTTAAAGATAGACAATGAAATATTTTATAACTGTGCATTTAACGGAGCTTATGTTGGGCAGAAAATTCAAGTTAGCAATTTGCCACAAGAGGGAAATATTGTTCCTTTGAAAGAAATTCCTTCTGGTACTCGTATTTATAATATAGAAGTCAACCCTGGAGACGGCGGTAAAATGATGAGAGCATCAGGAACATCAGCAGTAGTTGCAAAGAAGCTAGATTACAATAAAATAGCAGTTTTAATGCCTACAAGAAAAGAAATAGTTTTAAGTGGAGATTGTAAAGCAACAATCGGAATCGTCGCAGGCGACGGAAGAACTTTAAAACCATTTGTTAAAGCAGGAAAGAAATTCTATAAGATGAAAGCAAGAAACAAATTCTGGCCGAGAACATCGGCAGTTAAATTCAACGCAGTAGATCACCCATTCGGTTCTGGTCGTGGTAAGAGAATAAAATCTAAGATTGCAAAGAGAAATGCGCCACCAGGAGCCAAAGTAGGACACATAAGGCCAAGAAGAACAGGGAGGAAGAAATAAACATGGCACAAATAAAAACAATTCATAATACCGAAGATTTAAGAAGATTGGGCAGAGCAGATGTTATTAATCTTAATGGACATCATTATGCACTTAGACAGACTCTTATTGAAAGGAATATTTTTGAATTTGTTAGACCCTTCAATGCACAATCAGTAGCGGTTACATCATTTCATCATTCCTCTGCATATATAACTGATAAGGGAGAGTTAACCACAAGAGGGAGATCTTTAAGAGCATATAATAATCAAAATCCTGCACATCGAGACGATTATAATAACTCAGCACAAATATTGACAGAAGCAGGATTGGGGTGGCAAAGATAAAATGGCTAATGAAGAACAAGAAGAAATAAAGAGCAAGGAACTGTTTTACCGAGGACAATCAATTGAACATCTGAAAAATTTAGATGTAAGAGAATCTGCAAAATATCTTCCTGCAAGAAGCAGGCGCTCAGTATTAAAAAACTTCGACGCTCTTGAAAGATTTATCAAGAGCTGTGAAAAGAGAGCAGCTAAAAATAAGAAAATCAAAACACATTTTAGGGAAATAGTAATAGTTCCAAAACTTGTAGGTCTTACGATTGGAGTTCACAATGGTAAGTTATTCCAGGACGTTCGTATAACTCATGAAATGATAGGTCATAGACTTGGAGAGTTCGCGCTTTCACGTACAAAGGTAAATCATGGAGCAGCAGGAATTGGTGCAACAAAGAGCTCTAAGGCAGCTAAGAAGTAAAATGGCAGAAGAAACAAAAATACTAATTGAAAAGAAAAAAACAGTCAAGAAAAAGGTAGTTGAACAACCTAAAGTAGAAACATCGGCTCCTCAGACAGTTCAAGTAGAAGAAACAAAGAAAGAAACCAAGGTTGAAACAACAACTCAAGAAAAAAAGAAAGAGCCAGAAAAAGAAACAAAGAAAGAAAAAGTAATAATTAAGAAAAAATATGAAGCAGTTACTCATGGAAAGTCTCTACCAATATCAAAGAAGCATAGCATGTATATTTGTAGCTTTATTATGAATAAACCAATAGATGCTGCTATGTCTGATCTTGAAAGAGTAACAAAATTAAAGAAGATAGTTCCTTTCAAAGGAGAAATACCACATAGGAAAGGAAAAGGAATGATGTCTGGTCGTTATCCTATAACTGCTTCAAAAGAGTTCATCACTCTTCTAAAGGGTTTAAGAGGAAATGCTCTTATGAATGGTCTTGACTTGGAAAAAACAAAAATCTCTCTCGCTCACTGCACCTGGGCTTCTCGCCCAAGAAGAAAAGAAGGAAGACTTGCAAAACGCACAAACGTTACTCTTAAAGCCAGAGAATTTCAATCCGAGGTAAAGAAATAATGGAAGAAAAAAAATTCGTTAACTTCAAGAAAGAAGAATTAGGAGTAAAAGAATATATTAAGAACGAGTTAGGAAAAGGAAGAATAAGCGCAGTAATAATAGAATACACTCCTGTTGGTGAAAGAATTGTTGTTTCAACAAGTAGACCAGGCTTAGTTATTGGTAGAAGAGGAGAAAAAATAGAAGAATTAACAACAGTCCTTAAGAAAAGATTTAAGCTAGATAATCCGCATATAGAAATCAAAGAAATTACAGAACCTTTATTAGACGCACAATTAGTTGCAGACGAAATCGCCATTCTTTTGGAAAGGAAAGGCTCTCTAAAGTTCAAAGTAATTGCATATAAAATGTTGCAACAAATTATAAAAGCGGGTGCTCTTGGTTCAGAAATAGTTCTTTCAGGTAAATTACCTAGCGAGCGTGCAAGAAGATGGAGATTCGCTCAAGGATATCTAAAGAAAACAGGAGATCCTGCAAAAGTCGTCGATGTAGCACAGTCTCAAGCAACCACTATTGCAGGAGTTGTAGGTGTACAAGTAAAAATCTTACCGCCAGGAGCAGTAATTCACGATCAGATCATTGTCAACGCTGAAATGAGAAATAAAATTAAAATGACCTGTCAAGAAATTGGAGAAAAACCTCAAAAACAGGTTGAAGCCAAAAAGGCTAAATCAGGAGGAGAATAATGGCAGTCCTAAAAGCAAAAGAAGTTAAGAGAATGAGCAGAGAAGAAAGAAACGCAAAGCTTCAAGAACTTAGATTTGAATTGGTTAAAGCAGGTGTAACTGCAAACAAAACAAATGCAAAAACCAAAGAGATTAAAAGGGCAATTGCACGTTTACTCACAATCAACAAATCCCAAGGAGAAAATCTCTCTAAAGGCGCAGGGAATAAAATACCTAAAGCCCACAAGGGAGAGTTGAAAAACAAATAATGGACAAGGACGAATTCGGTCTACCAACAGAAGCCGATGTCTTTGAAGAAATCGCTAAAAGCGATCAGCAGATAAAAGTATCGTTGGTAACCCGACGTTACGGCAAAAAAATAACCCTTGTAGAAGGGTTTGACAAACAGGTCGACGTGAAGGCGATTGCAAAAAACCTTAAAGAAGGTCTTGCATGTGGCGGTACTGTGAAAAATAGTACTATCGAACTTCAGGGAGATCATAAGAAAAAAGTAAAGCCAATCCTAGTAAAAATAGGATTTTCAGCTGACGCAATAAGCGACTAAGTCAAAGAAACAAGAAAAATGGCAAAGGAAAAAGCAAAATCAAAGAAGCAAGAGACGAAGAATGATCTAACTGTAGTTGAACAAGCAGTTCCAACTCGTGGAAGGACATTTGAAGGCACTGTCACAAAGAAATTCCCAAAGAGAGTTGTAATTGAATTTGAAAGAACAGTATATTTCAAAAAATACGAGCGTTTCTCTAAAAAGAAAACAAGAATCCATGCTCGCCTTCCACAAGACCTGCACGATTCAATAAATGTGGGAGATTATATCAAAGTGCAGGAATGTCGTCCTCTTAGTAAAATAATCCATTTCGTAGTCAAAGAAAAAGTAAGATCAGGTGAAGCAGCTCCAAAGCCTCAGGAAGTGAAAAAATGATCTCGTTTGAGGATGTACACGCAAAATATGAAGAAGCGAATAAATATATGAAACTCAACACAAGGTTAACGCTCACCAAAGAAAATCCAGCACACGCCACCTGGCTTCACAACGATACTTTAGCACGATGGTTTTATGGGGCAAGCAAAGAAGAGTATAACGATTATATCTCAACTGCAGGCAAGTTCAAAGAAAGAACTCATTATCAAGATACAAATATGAATGAATGGGAATTTTCTTTAAAAATAAAACTAACTAATATGAGAAAAAGTCTAATTCAAAAATGTGCCCAAGACAAATTAAATGGTAACCAAGAGACATTACTAATGGAGGCATTGTCACAATGAACTCTTCCAATTATAATTCATCAAACCTAAGTTTCCATGCACAATCAGTAACTGCTCTTATTTCAAATGCTAGAACACATTTAGAACAAGGCAATAAATCTACAGCTCAAGATTATATTCATGCAGCAAGAAGAGAATATCAAGATCATTTAGGTCATTCAACAAGTGATACTCATCCTACTTATTTCTCTGCAATTTTAAACAATATTAAGAATGTTGAAAAGGAGCTGTCAAAATGAAATCAATAAGCGCAAGAGTAACCCGAGGATTAAATATAGGAAGCAATGTTGTTGCAGCAGATAACAGCGGCGCTAGAATAGTAAGAATAGTTAGCGTAAAACATGGAAAATCAACAAAAGGAAGGCAACAATTTGCAAAAGTTAGTGACTGGGTAAAAGTTTCTGTTCGTGAAGGAAAGCCAGAAATGAAAGGTCAAGTTTTTGATGCAGTAGTAATAAGGCAAAAAAAATCATATAGAAGAGTAACGGGAGAACGTGTTGCCTTTGAGGATAACGCTGTCGCCCTATTAAAAGATGATAAAGGAAATCCTAAAGGCACTCAAATAAAAGGTCCTGTCGCCCGTGAAGTTCAAGAACGTTGGAAAGAGGTCGCCAAGCTGGCGCAATTTGTACTATAACATGGTCGCCACAATATATCAAAACCACGAAGAAAGGGCTCTTCATATTTCAGTAGAATTAAGTGCAGACCCTGCAGAATATGCTGTTTGGAACATTCAAAACGCAGCGAGGGTATTAGTAACTAAACCAGAAGAACGGCAGATTACATTGGCAGTATACCGCTGTCATAGAAATGCATTAGGAAAAAAAGGAGTTAAGGAAGATATCCTTAACAAATATGATAAAGCACTGTTGCACCAAGTATCAATATTTAGGGAGAATTATAAAGAAAAAGGAATTAATGCAGAACTGCTAAGAAAAAGCGAAAGTATTACATTAGATGAAATTAGGGGGATAAAACTATGAAATCATCATTCTCAACAGCATGGCTATCGAGCAAACAACCAAGAAAACAGCGAAAATATAGATATAATGCTCCTTTGCACATAAAGCATAAATTTTTAAGTGCTCATTTATCAAAAGAATTAAGGAAAAAGTATGGCAAGAGAAGTCTTCCTCTTCGGAAAGGGGATGACGTGCTTGTTATGCGTGGTAGTTTTAAGAAGAAAAAAGGCAAATTAGCAATTATCAATCTTAAGAATACTAAGGTTGCTATAGAAGGAATACAAAGAACAAAGAAAGATGGCACTAAAGTAAATGTTTACTTTCATCCAAGCATTCTTCAAATTCAATCTCTTAATCTTGACGACAGAAAAAGAATTAGCGAATCACAACCAAAGCCTTCTACTCAAAAAACCGAAAAAGTAAAGGATAAATAATGCATCAAACAAGACAAGAAGTATCAATGAAGTTACCAATCCCAAGAAAAGGTACAAAATATGTAGTCAGAGCTATAAGGGATGTAAATAATTCTGTTCCGGTATTGATTGCTCTTCGAGAAATGCTTAAAATGGCTAGAACAGCAAAAGAAGTAGAACAAATGATAAAGCAGAAATTGTTAAAAATCAACGGTAGAATTGTAGAGGATTATCATGAAAGTATAAATCTCTTCAATATCTTAGAGGCAGATAAATCTTATGTACTTACTCTCTCTCCAACAGGAAGGTTTGTTTTTGAGGAAACAAAAGCAAAATCAGAACGTCTGTGTAAAGTGATAAATAAGACTCTTATAAAAAAAGGGAAAATACAATTGAATATGCATGAAGGTTCTAATTTTATTACAAGTGAAAAAATAGAAGTTGGAGACAGTGTTTATGTAGATTTCACTGGAAGAATAAAGAAACATGTTGCTCTTGAAAAAGGAAAATCTTGTTTTATTATAGGCGGAAAATATAGCGGTTCACACGGCACAGTTGAAAAAATAGAAGGGAGAAAAGTAACAATAAATCTCAAAGAAAAAGGAATCTCCACGACTTTGGATAAAAAATTAGTGGTAGTATTATGAAAGCTAAACAAACAACTCAGGTTATAGAAAATCATCCAATGAGAAAAATAAAAATAGAAAAGATTATACTAAGTTGCGGAGCTACCGGTCCAGATTTAGAGAAAGCAAAGAAATTACTAGAAATTCTTTCTAATAGAAAAGCCAATAAAATCGCTTCTGCAAAAAGAATACCGAATTTCAAAGTTAACCCAGGTCTAGAAGTAGGAACTAGAGTAACAATAAGAGGCGAAGAAGCATCAACTCTTTTACGTCGACTCCTAGGAGCAGTTGATAATTTATTAAAGAAGAAACAAGTTACTGAAAATCATTTCTCATTTGGAATTCATGAATATATTGAAATTCCAGGAACAGAATACCAAAGAGATATAGGGATAAAAGGTTTAAACGTTACAGTTGTTTTTGTTCGCCCAGGTTTAAGAGTAAAAAGAAAGAAAATTAAGGCAGGCACAGTACCTAAAAAGCAATTCGTAACAAAACAAGAAATAATTGATTATATGGGGGAAAATTTTAAAACAAAATTCAAATAAAATGACTATACAAAGTTTATTTATGCGATTAGAGCACATCGACGACCTACAAAGAGGAATGATTGTCGAGACACCAGACAAAGTGACATACCTAATTATAAAAAATAATCATGAGCAAAACAAAGTAATCCTTGCTCGAAGAATGGATGTTCCAACAAAAGACTATGAATTAACTACTTATGATAAGTCTGGAGTAAAAATTAAAGGAGATGATAGTATAGATTTAATAACACGACATTTACTTTCGAGCAGAATATTAAAATCGACTCATCCACAATATGCTGGAATAGATAGACTGTATAGGGGTTACGAATAAAATGACAGTAAGTGATTGGAGAAAAATAACAAAACAATTGAAGAATAAACCTGTAATCTTGCAAAAATTCTTAAAATTCAATAAACCAAAAGACCGTAAAACCGGAATTACAGCTAAAAAATGTGAGAGATGTGGTCGTTTTGGTGCTCATCTAGGTCAATATAATATAAATATGTGCCGACAGTGTTTCCGCGAAATCGCAGAAGAAATCGGCTTCAACAAATACAGCTAAAATGATAACATTTGATACAAGAAAACATTCTAGGGAAGAATTATTTCCAGAAGTAGTTAAAGATAGAAGAATCTCAGACACTCTCTTAATTTTTGGAGAAGATATTTACAGGATGATGGTTGACCTTGATTATGCTCAAAAATATATGGAGCATGGTGAACAGAGAATGGCTATGTTTTGTCTCAAAGATGCAACAAGAGAATTAGGTGCATTCCAGGAAACTATAGCATATCCTCCACATTACTTACCAATGATAGATCTAGTAGCAGAGTTATATTCATCTACAGTAAATAAATTAAATAAATTATATGATACACAAAGACAAACGCAAACAGGAGAAACTTCATAATGAGTCAAGATATAGTTTCAGATGCATTAAATCAAATGATGAATGCAAGAAGAGCAGGGAAGGAAGAGCTTATTGTGAAGCATCAGTCAAAATTTCTTATTTCTGTACTTGCAATTGCAAAACTTAAGGGTTATATAAAGGATTACAAGGCAGACACTAAAGGTGTAAAAATCTTTCTTGGAAAACTAAACGGATGCAACTCAATAAAACCAAGGTTCATGGTTACTGTAGATGAAATTGGAAAGTATACTAAGCGATATCTTCCGGCAAAGAATATTGGAATTATAATAATTTCAACATCACAAGGACTTATGACTCATCAGACAGCCCTAGATAAAAATACTGGAGGAAGCTTAATTGCTTATATGTATTAATATGAAACAAAAAATTATAGAATCTATCCAAATACCAGCGAACGTTTCATGCACTTTTGAAAATAGGACTCTTAAATGTAAATCAGGTTCTGCAGAAGTATCCAAAGAAATCCATATACCAAAAGTAGAAGTCCATATAAAAAATAACGAGATAGTATTTGAATGTCAAAAAGGAAATAAAATACAGTATAAAAAAATAAAATCTTTCATAGCACACTTAAAAAATATATTTGCAGGTGTCCAGAATAAGTTCATCTATAAGTTAGAAGTTTGTAATGTTCACTTTCCAATGTCTCTTAAAACAGAGGGAAGCAAATTATTAATAACTAATTTCTTAGGAGAGAAGAATCCTAGGTTTGCAATAATTATCAAGGAAGTCTCTGTAGAAATAAAAGGACAGCACATAACTGTTTCTTCCCATAATAAGGAAGCAGCAGGTCAAACAGCAGCAAATATAGAGAAAGCTACAAAAGTAAGAAACAGAGACAGAAGAATCTATCAAGATGGAATATTCATAGTAGAAAAACCAGGGAGGAATAATTAATGTCTAAGAAATTCCCAAGACAAGAAAGTACGAGACACATCAAATTAGGCAGTAGAAAAAGCAAAATAACTTGGAGAAGACCTACAGGAAGACATAGCAAAATGCGTCGTAAAAGAAGAAATTATCCTGCTTCTCCTCATATAGGCAGAAGAACACCGAACAAAGAATCAGGATTAATTTCAGGTTTGACACCTATATTGATATACAATATGAAAGATTTATCAAAATGCGACAAAACTACAGCAGCAGTAATCTCCGCAAGAATAGGAGCAAAAAAGAGGATTGAAATAATTAAACAAGCAAAAGAGAAGCAAATAAAGTTTCTCAATGTTAAGGAGATATAATGAAACTTGAAAAGAAAAAGAATCTTGTAGCACGTACCCTTGGAGTAGGTAAAAATAGGATAGTATTCAACATTAAAAATCTCTCAGAAGTAAAGGAATCAATTACTAAGCAAGACATAAGAGATTTGGTAGCTTCAGGAGCAATCAAAATCAGAGAGATAAAAGGAAGGAGAAAAATAGTAAAAAGAAAAACAAGAAGAAGAGCAGGAAGTGTAAAGAAGACAGTCAAAAGACAAAAAAGAGAATATATGATAATAACTCGTAAATTAAGATCATATCTAAAAAGCTTGAAAGCAAAAGATCAAATCTCTCCAGAAAAATACGCATTCTTAAGGAAAGAAATAAGAATACGTTCATTTAGAAGTCTGGCTCATATGAAAGAACATATTGTGGAGGAAAAATAAAGTGACAAGAAGACTTAAAAGAAGAAGAAAAGAAGCAAAAACAGATTACAGAGCAAGACTAGCATTACTGAAGTCAGAAAAGCCAAGACTCGTAATAAGAAGAACGAATAGATATTTAATTGCTCAGTTAGTTGAATCAGATATTGCTCAAGATAAGGTTATTATGAGCGTAACATCAAAAGACCTTATATCTAAAGGATGGCCATCAGAAAAAATAGGCAGTCTAAAGAGTTTGCCTGCTGCTTATCTGACAGGATATTTAATTGGTAAAATGGGGAAACAAAAGATAAAAGAAGCAGTACTTGACATAGGAATGCATCGTAACATGCATAAATCTAGAATTTACGCAGTTTTAAAAGGGGCTGTAGATGCAGGTCTTATAGTACCCCATAGTAAAGAAGCGCTTCCAGAAATAGATAAAATAACAAAAAATAAACAATCAATAAATATAGAAAAAATAAAGGAGAAAATGTAAATGGCAAAGAAAGAAACAAAAAACGAACCGAAAGATCTAGTTGAAGCCCTTCCAGAAGAAGTATCTGAATTTGAGAAAGATCCAGAAGTAAAAGAAGAACTTAAAGCAATAATTCCAGATGAGCCTCCAACTAGAGAAGAAGCAGAGAGAGAATCTCGCCTATCAAGCTGGGTGCCTAAAACACAGTTAGGAAAGCGTGTGAGAGAAGGAAAATTAAAAGACATAGATAAGATATTGATAGAAAATAAAAAAATTCTTGAACCAGAAATAGTTGAAGCTCTTCTTCGCCTTGATTCAGATTTACTTTTGATTGGTCAGGCTAAAGGAAAATTCGGTGGAGGAAAGCGTAGAGCCTGGAGACAAACACAGAAAAAAACAATGGAAGGCAACGTTATAACTTTCGCTTGTATGGCTGTCGTTGGAGATAAAGCAGGTCATATAGGCATAGGTTATGGAAGAGCAAAAGAAACACTTCCATCAAGAGAGAAAGCAATTAGAAATGCAAAAATTAACATCATAAAAATAATTCGTGGATTTGAATCTCCAGAGTATGAAAAAGACCTTTCAGATCCCCACACTGTTCCATTCAAACTTGAAGGAAAGTGTGGTAGTGTAAGAATAACTCTAATGCCGGCTCCTCGTGGAACAGGTCTTGTAATAGGCGATGAATGTAAAAAGATTTTAAGACTTGCAGGAATAAAAGATGTATACGCTCAAACACGTGGGAAAACAAGAACAACATTTAATCTCGCAAAAGCGTGTATTGATGCTCTATCAAAAACATCAAGGATGAGAACTTAAAATGATACTAATAATAAGAATAGCTGGTCAAGTTGACGTTCCAGGAGACGTCAAAGAAGCACTTTTCCGTCTTAGAATTAGAAAGAAATATTCTGCAGTTCTCATAAAACCAACTCCTGAAAGTCTTAAATTAATAAAAAAGATAAGAAACTATATTGCTTACGGTCCAATCAATAAAGAAACTCTCCTAGAACTCATAGAAAAAAGAGCTAAACCAGTAAAGAAAGGAATAAAAATAGATGCAGCAAAAATTGCTGAACAAATCGATAAAAAAACTTTAGAAGAATTAAAAGTCAAACCTTTCTTTAGCCTACATCCTCCAAGAGGCGGAATCGACGCAAAAATTCATGCAGGAAGGAAAAAAGGAGTTTTAGGTGACAACAAAGAAAAAATAAACGATCTCGTAAGGAGAATGTTATAATGACAATGAAAGTAAAGAAAAGAAGAAAATCCAAGCGATTCAGAGGAAGTCATACTCACGGAAGAGGCGGAAAAAAGAAAGCTAGAGGTTCTGGCCACCGAGGTGGAGTTGGAATGGCAGGTACTGGAAAGCGAGCAGACCAAAGAAAAACATTAGTGTTAAACCTTTTTGGCAATAAATATTTTGGAAAAACACCTACACTTAGAAGAAAACCCTCTCCTAAACCACAAGATATCAACATTAGAAATATAGTTGAAGGTATAGATTCATTTGTGAAGAAAGGCATTGCAAAAGAAAATAAAGGTGTTTATGAAATCAACCTAAAAGATTACAAAATACTCTCAGTTGGCGATGCCACAATAAAAATGAATATAGAAGCTGCTGCTGCTTCCAAATCAGCCATCGACAAAGTGAAAAAAGCTGGTGGAGAAATTATCATAAGCAAGACACCTGTTATAACCAAGACTCCTGTAGAAGTTTCCTCAAAAGCTCCAGCAAAGAAGGTTGTTGTTGTTGCTAAAAGATAATTATGTCAAGATTGCTGATGCAGAAAACCATGCAATCTTGAGCATCCAAAAGTCCTAAAGATCAACTCAAGGACTTTTTGATTTTTTAAAAATAAGACCAAAACCCATCTTACTCATGTTTTTTGTTGCTCTATTGTATAATATACTATACACTTTCTTATAGATATTTGTATATTTTATTATACACTTCAGATGGATAGTATAGTAACCATAAATTTATACTGGGAATATTTTTAATTCTTATAACTGCCTTGATAATCTACTATCTGTCTCCTAATAAAAACATATATTAAATTTTATCAACTCTTTCTCTGATTTACTTAATAAAATTTTCAATATCACAAATCTTTAAAAACTCATTTTTGCTCAGAAAACAATGGCTTTAAGTGACATACTTTACAATCTTCCGGAAGTAAAGAAACCAGTAGAGAAAAAGTTAAGTTTCAATACAAAGCTTAAATGGACCCTCGTTGTTCTTGGTGCTTTCTTTATTTTAGCTAATATTCCTCTTTATGGATTATCGAAAAATGCACTTTCCCAATTTGAATTCGTACAACTTATTTTTGCTACAGAGTTTGGTAGCATCATCAGTCTAGGTATTGGTCCAATTGTTATGTCTTCTATTATTCTTCAACTATTAGTTGGTTCAGGGATTTTCTCAATAGACACAAAAACACCAGAAGGAAGAAAATATTTCCAGGCACTGCAAAAATTAGGAATTTTCTTCTTCATAATTTTTGAAGCTTTAGTCTACGTTCTCATGGGTGGTCTACAAGCAGCACCCGGATATACAGGATTACTAATCTTTCAATTAATTCTAGGAGGATTAGCAATTATGTTTCTCGATGAAGTTGTACAAAAGTGGGGCTTTGGGTCAGGAGTATCATTATTTATCGTAGCAGGCGTATCCTGGGCACTTTTCACAGGTTTATTCCAGTTCATAGGCCCAGCAGGAGAGAACTGCCTTGTTGATTTCTCAAACACTCCCTGTTCAGGAAAAATATTAGTTATCCTTCAATCGCTTATCAGTGGAGTTCCAACAGAATTGCTTGTTGCTTTATCTGCAATTATAGTTACAACAGCTATTTTCTTACTAATTGTCTGGGCACAGAGCCTGAAAGTAGAAATCCCTCTTTCCTACGAACGCTTAAGAGGTTACGGAATGAAATGGCCTCTTGCTTTCTTCTACGCTTCTAACATTCCAGTTATATTAACAGGAGCACTCGTAGCTAATATTCAACTTTTTGGTACATTGCTTCAAACCTGGCTTGGTCATCCAACATTCGTTGGAGGTTTCTCACAAGGTATAGCTTCATCAGGATTTGCATATTGGATTAGTAGTCCAAATATTGTAGAAGCAATCGTCAGAGGAAACCTTGCTTATAGCATGATTCTACAGACATTTTTACACCTTCTCTTTTATGTTGTACTTTCAGCAATATTTGCAGTTTTCTGGGTAAAAACATCTGGAATGGATGAAAGCGCACAAGCAAAGAATATTCTTTCATCAGGTCTACAAATAGCAGGTTTCAGAAAAGATCCACGAGTTTTAGAATCAATCCTAAAAAGATATATCTTGCCTCTTACAATAATGGGAGGAATAGCAGTAGGAGCTTTAGCTGCAATTGCAAACTCTCTTGGCGCCATAACTTCAGGAACAGCTCTATTATTAGCAATTACAATAGTCTATCAACTATATCAAAACATAGCTCAACAGCACGCTCTTGACATGCATCCTGCACTAAGAAAGTTTATTAATTAACCATCGATAAACACATTTAAAAACATCTTCATCGATAAAAGAGAATTATGAAAGGCATAAAAATAATGATTCTTGTAATGTTAGCTAGCATAGTACTAGCTATATTCTGGGACCAAGTACCCTTAATTAAAGAAACAGTCCACTTTGTTTTAGATCCCACAGCAGGAAAACTTCTTTCTTTTAATATTGACTTTGGTCTCATACTCATAACAGCAATTATAACATTAGCTATCTCGCTAGTTCAAAAATATACTGTAGACAATGATACTCTGCGTGAATTGAAGAAAGAACAAAAACTTGTGCAGGAAGAAATGAAAAAATACAAAGACCATCCTGAAAAATTAATGGAGCTGCAAAAGAAACAGCTTGAATTTATTCCAAAAACAATGGACTTGACAATGCGTCCTTTAATTTACACAGCAATCCCAATAATTCTTTTCTTCCGTTGGTTTAATGATTATTTCGCAGTATCCGCAGCAGGAACAACAGTAAAAATCTTCGGCATCCTCAGCTGGTTCTGGGCATATTTAATCTTCTCAATCATCTTCTCCCTAGTATTCAGAAAAGTTTTGAAGCTGCCTTAATTGGCTTCATATGTTCAAGTTCAATTCCTCGTGGGGTCCTCGAACCTTAGGTTAAAGTCTCCACATTCTTATCGACGCTGAGGTCTGGGGAGCACTTAACTGTGTGTTTCGGGGAGCGTTAAAAGCATAATTTTATGAAAATTTTTGGGGGGCACGTAACTGCTTGATTATTAAAAATGTTCTAACTTAAGAAAATTCTTTTTCTCATTTAATCCTTTCAATAAGTTAAATATGAGTATAATAACAACCGCCGATACTATTCCAATTATCCAACCCATAACACCAATAGGGACTGTTCCAAACACTTTATTCAATGGAGAGTAAATTACGGCTATTGTTGCTATAATTGATGCTATAGAAGCATAGAAAAGATATTTATTAACTCTTAGAGACTCAAATGAAACCTTGTGTCTAAAAGACATAAAATTATACGCATTAGCTATCTCTAACCCTATCAATGAAAGCAAAGCAGTTGTTCTTGCAAAATCTATGCCTTGATGAAGAATATTAAAACTTACAAAGAAAACAGATAAAGTTATAATTGCCATAGATGTTCCTGCTATTGCTAACCAAATTATAAGAGATTTATTTAATATTTCCTTTTTCTTTCTTGGCTTTTCTTCCATTATATCTTGAGAAGAAGGGGTTAAAGCGAGAGTTATCGCAGGCAAGTCATCTGTTACAAGATTCATAAATAATATCTGCAATGCGAGGAGTAGGGGAATTTGCCAACCAAAGAAAGGAGCTAATAAAACTCCAATAAATAGAATCATCAGCTCTGCATAATTGCACGATAGTTGGTAGGTTACAAATTTTCTGATATTCTTAAAGATGGTTCTTCCTTCTCTTATAGCCATAACAATAGTTGCAAAATTATCATCTTTTAATGTTAAATCTGCAACTTCTCTTGAAACATCTGTTCCATTCTTGCCCATTGCTACTCCAATATGGGCTTCTTTGAGAGCCGGAGCATCATTACCTCCATCTCCAGTCATTGTAACAATTTCTCCATTCATCTTTAATGCTTTAACAATCATTAATTTATGCTCTGGTTTTACTCGAGCAAAAATAACTATCTCGCCGACTATTTTAGAAAGCTCAATTTCAGTCATCTTATCTAAATCTTCTCCTTCTATTACTCTGCCACGCAGACCTATTCTTTTTGAAATAGCTAAAGCAGTTTCTCTATTATCTCCAGTAATCATCTTCACTTTTATTCCCGCCCTCATACATAGCAATATAGATTCTTTAATCTCTTCTCTTGGGGGGTCTTCCATTCCAACTAATCCCAAAAAAATAAGTTCTTCTTCAAAATGGTCTTTAGAGAATGCTTTAACTTGTTTATATGCAAAAGCAAGAGTTCTTAAGCAATCAGAGGTCATTTCTTTATTAGCTTCTAATATCTTTTTTCTTTCTCTTTCTGTAAGTGTAAAAACTCCATCATTTCTTTGTATGTATTTGCATTTTTTTAATAAAAATTCTAAAGCTCCTTTAGAGTAAACAAAATTACCATTATCTGATTTGCATAATACACTCATTATTTTTCTTTCAGAATTAAATGGGATTTCTTCAACTCTTTTATATTTCATATCTTCTTGATAAATATCTGCTTTTGCAGCCATAACAAGTAAAGAAGCTTCTGTTGGAGTTCCCATAATATGAAAAATCTTATCTTCTCCTGTTCTTTCTATTTTTGAATCATTGCATAAAACTGCACATTTAACAAGGTCATTTAAAACATTTTCTTTTCTTAGATTAATTTTTCTGTTGTGAATTAAAAAATCTCCGTTTCCTTCATAGCCTGCTCCAGAAACTTCTACTATTTGATTATCTTGAAATATCTTTTTAACAGTCATTTCTCCCTTTGTAATTGTTCCTGTTTTATCTGAACAGATTACGGTTGTTTCTCCAAGAGTTTCTATTATGGACATTCGATTTACAATTGCATTCTTCTGAGCCATTTTATGAACTCCTGATGCAAGAGATGTGGTCAAAACAACTGGAAGTCCTTCAGGAAAAGCAGAAACTGCTAAAGCTATCATTAAAATAAATGCTTCGATATAGATATTTTCTGAAGGAGATTTTCCTAAAACCATAAATAATCCAGTAAGCATAGAAAAAACAATTGCCACAATTGCCATGTATTTTGAGATTTTATTTATTTTATTTTGCAGAGGTAATTCTTTTTCTGCAGTAGATATCATGCTAGCTAT
Source organism: Nanobdellota archaeon (assembly GCA_030647095.1). Classification (GTDB taxonomy): domain Archaea; phylum Nanobdellota; class Nanobdellia; order Pacearchaeales; family GW2011-AR1; genus UBA73. The sequence continues at coordinate 23,624 of JAUSKH010000023.1, forward strand.
GCTCCCGAATTTAGTATTCATCCCTGTGTGTATAACCTTAGCCAAACATTTTCCATTTACTACAAATGTTCCCATAAAAAGAAGGTTTTTTTCAGAATAATCTTTTTCGTCTTTAATCGAGATTTTTTTTACTTCTTTAGATTCTCCTGTAAGAATAGATTCGTTAATAAGAAGTTCTTTTTCTTCAATAACAATGCAATCGGCAGGAATTTTTTCGCCATTCCTTAATAAAATAATGTCTCCAGGAACTATTTCTTTTGAAAGAACTTCTTTTTCTTTTCCATCTCTGATTACTATTGAAATTGGCATAAGCATACTTTTTAGAGATTTAATTGCTCTCTCTGCTCTATACTCTTGAATAAACCCGGTGAATATAACTAAAAATATAACTCCTAGAATTGCATAAGCTGTGATGCTTTTCCCGACAAAAAAAGATAAAATCATAGCAATAAAGAGAAGATAAACAATGAAGTTTTTCTTAACCTGTCTAAAAAGTATTCTTATTGGAGAGATAACTAAATTATCTTTTATTTCATTAGCCCCATAAGTTTCAAGTCTCTTTTTTGATTCTTTATCTGTTAGTCCTCTTTTTTCCATTTTTAGGCTCTTTTTGTATTTATAGGAATTAGTTTTCCTCTTTGATTAATAAAGAGAAACAGATTATAAAAACCTTACATCCTTCTTTTAGATTGACTAATTTACAAACAAAAAATAAAAATTAGTAAAAGAGCAAAAGAACTATTTTGCTTCTTCTGAAGAAGATTCTTCTTTCTTTTCTTTGTCTTCTTTTTCTTCTTCTGCTTCTTCCTCTTCTTCCTTCTCTGATTCGTCTTCAGAGGTTTCGTCTTCCTTTTTAGTTTCTTCTTCCATAAATAATCAGAGATTTGAGGGTATAAAAAAGTTTAGGTTATAAAAAATCAGGTCCGGGGAGCACGTAACTGCTCATTTTTGCAGAGTTTAACTCTATCTAATCCATAGCCGCAACTTTTTTAATGCTTTTTAGTCAGC
>JAUSKH010000045.1 GCA_030647095.1 Nanobdellota archaeon
TCTAATTAGAAGTTATATCTCGCCTACATTGCTAAATATAATATTGTTAGGAATTTTCTTTATTTTTATTTATATTATTCTTCTCTTTTTATTTAGATGCTTAGATAGTCATGATCTAATTGTTTTAAAATCTATTAAAAATAAATTGCTGAAAGACACTATAAATTAAAAATCAAAAAAACGATGTGCACCATGTCCTAAAGGACATGGTTTGATAGCACTAGTTTTTTGGATGCTCAAGATTCACCATGCACTAAAGTGCATGGTTTTCTCTGGAATCTTGACATAAACTCTTTTAGAAATTATTTTTTACTAAAATAATCTACTAAGCCATTTATTGCACTCATACCCATTCCAACTACTCCTTCTAATGAACTTCCACCTATATGTGGAGTACAAACAAGATTTGGAAGAGCGAGTAATTCTCTATCTGATTCTCTTTCTAATGGTGGTTCAACTTCATATACGTCAAGTGCTGCTCCAGCTATTCTTTTTTCTATCAAAGCTTTTTTAAGATCTTCTTGATTTACAATATGCCCTCTAGAAGTGTTTATCAAATAAGATGTTGGTCTCATCATATTTAATGTGTTTGAATTTATAAGATATCTTGTCTCCTTATTTAATGGAACATGGATAGTTATTATATCTGCATTTCTGAATATTTCTTCTTTTGATGATTCTGTCAAATTATTTTCCCTATAGTAACTTGACTGGTCTATTATATCATTTACTAGAATCTGACATCCGAATGGCTTTAGCAAGCTGATTAAATCTTTTCCAACATTACCTACTCCTATAATTCCAACTTTTTTTCCTGATAGTTGATATCCTCCGCTTTTATCCCACTTTCCGCTCTTAAGCTTGTATGAGCTAGGAATTACATTTCTACATAAGCCGATCATTAAGCATAGAGTCTCTTCTGCTACAGAACGTTTATTGGTGCCTGGATTCCAGGCTACTTCTACTCCTCTTTTTCTACAAGCATCTAAATCAATGTTATCAAGTCCTACCCCGTATTTTGATATAATTTTAAGGTTTGGGCAATTATCAAGAAGTGCACCATCTATTTTATTCAAACTGACAATTGCTCCATCTGCATCACTCAAGAAAGCGATAAGCTCCTCTTCTTTTAATTCGTGTCCATTTGCATTAAAACAAGTGTTAGGAAAATATTTTAAAGTTTCTTTTACTAAATGCTCATTTTTTGAAAATGAAGGAGATGTTATTTTTATGACTTGAGATTTGCATTCCATTTTTAATTATTATTATATATAATGATCTTTTTGCTAAATTTTATTTCTTATGAAACCTTTCTGTTTGAGTGACTACATTTTCCAAATCTATGGCAGCCAAATTATGAATATATGCTCTGCCACCATTTTCAGAATCATTTTCAAAATAATATTTTGCTGGCACGCCTATTCTTTTAAGAGGTTTTAATAAATTATTATCTGCAATAGATTCCGCTACTATACTACCTAAACCTCCATTTAAGAAATGTTCTTCCCATGAAACAATTTTTTTATATCCTTCCAACGCTTTGCATAAGCCCACTCCGTTGAATGGCTCAAGTCTGAAAACATCTATCACTCCTGCACTAATGCCCTTCTCAGAAAGAGCTTTGCTGGCTTGCACTGCTTTATGAGTAGTATAACCTGTTGTTACGAAACACATATCTTCTCCAGGGATAATTTCTGCAAATCCCTTAGCTTGCATTTCTGTAATAGAAGCTTCGTTATGAACCTGTGGTAAATTCTGTCTATCAAGTCTGATATATTTTAATCCAGGTTTACTATAAGATAATTTAGCAGCTTCAATCACTGCAAGATTGTCTGCAGGAGATAAAATCTCTATATTTGCGATAGCTCTCATTGCACTTATAACTTCAGTAGTATAATGTGTAGGTCCTGCATCAGAATAGCTAAATCCTCCTCCTACTCCTACTATTGTCATGAATTTTGGCGTTCTGCTATTTTGGAATGATGCTGATGCAATCTTTACTTGTTCATATGCTCTTGGAGTGATAAAACAATCCATTGCATAAGTATATGGCTTCTTTCCATCTAATGCGAGACCTGTTGCAATATTTACCATGGCTTGTTCAGCTATTCCTGTATGAAGAAATTGCTCTGGAAGCTGTGGTACAAATTTCTTTTCAAGTGTTGCTGAACCGAAATCTGCCGTTAGAAAGAAAACATTCTTGTCAGCTAATGCGAATTCTAGAATTCTCTCATTGAAAGCTTCTCTCTGTAATCTTTTATCATCTTCCATGTTATCTTAAATCTATTGGATTGTCAAGCTCCCTCCTAAAGGCTTGCATCTTATCTTCTGTAGGGAATTTATTGTGATAATTTATATTGCCTTCCATTTCAATCACTCCTTTTCCTTTTACTGTGTCTGTTATTATCATTGAAGGTCTGCCACCATTATTACTTGCTGCATTTTCAAATGCTTTATAGAGTTGACCATAAGAGTGACCGTTGACTCTCTGAGTGTACCATCCAAGACTATTCCAATGATCTTCCATCGGCATCGGCTCAAGCTTGACCAGATTTTCAGTATTGCCAAGTATGCATACTCTGTTTCTATCAATGATCCCAACAACATTGTCAAGACTTTTATGGGAAGTAACTCTTGCTGCTTCCGTCACTGAACCTTCATAACATTCTCCGTCGCTCATAATAACATAGCTCTTTGAATTTCTTCCATCCTGCTTGGCTGCTAAGCCAAAGCCTGTTGCAATGCCTATACCATGGCCAAGAGA
>JAUSKH010000051.1 GCA_030647095.1 Nanobdellota archaeon
ACTCTTCCCCTCTTCAAAAGTAGAAATTTTCTTTACACTCCCATCATTTAACAAAACAATCGGTCCATCAATACTGTCACAAGACGCAACCGTACACCCTTTGGTAGGTTTCTCTATTTTTAACTGTGTTCCAACTGCAATGAATCCTCCAGTAATAGCCATTGTGGCAGGATGTACAGCCAAAGTTGAATAGCCAGTATTTCTACATCTTCCATATCTCAATCTAAATGCTCCTGATTGAGAAGGATGAGCAAAAACAGGTCTTCCCCCAACCAAATCCTGAATATATGTTGCCCCACCCCTAGAAGCGTCGGATTTTTTCTTATCTTTTATTTTCTTCTGTAACGTTACAAACTCTTCCAACCAATCCCAATCAGTTAACTTAAAGCCTTTTTCTCTTAATTTAAGAATTCTTTTTAATACTTTGGGTGCTTTTTGTGCAATTCCCTCTCCAGTAACCAAAGTAAAACCGCTTCTAATAAAGTTTGTTTCTATTCTTGGCAGGTCTTTATAGTTAAACACCTCTTTATCTTCACTAGCATCTCCTGAAATTTGTATAGGAATGTTTGCTAAAAGAAATTCAAGTTCTTCTTCAGAAGGAAGATATTGCAGATTAGTAACCCTTTCATGATATTCGTAACATTCGTGAATTCCTCTCTTAACCTCTGATTCAGTAGGATCGTAACGAGCATATCCAAAAATCTCTCTCAAATAATCTACAATTACTAAAGAAAATGCCGCCTCCGTGCCCCCGGCAGACCTTATAGGCCCAGAATAATAAGGGGCAAAATAATCTTTCCCATCTGCGGTTTTTTTTATTTTTATTTGTATAAACCCTTCTATAGGAGAAGATACATAACCTAGTGTCAAATATCCAAGAGCAACCCTTACGCCAGCTTCGATAGCCTGTAAATGGCTTTCAAACTTACAGAATTTCTCTTTTGCAATTTCTTCTGCAATACTCAAAGCGACAGCAGGATCTAACGGTCCATGTATCTTTTCAAGTTCAAGTATTCTTTTTACTATTCCAAAATCATTAATCTGTGGATATAAAACAGAAACAAGTCCGGTTACTCTTTCAGCAAGGGAAGTAGCTATAGGAACCTCTACACTAGAAACAGGATCAAGACCCTTAATCCTTGCTTCTCCAGCTATTTTATAATTAAATAGGACTTGCTTTTCTATATCTGCAAAATATTCTTTAAGACCCTCCATTAATTTCCTCCTCAATTCCAAAATCAAAAACTTTTAGGGTTCTTGTTTTGAGATTAAAAACAGGAACTTTAGCCGGATCGGGTACATTTCCAACTTTTTCTTCAAAGGGGGTCTGACTTTGCCAGCAACTTCCAGTAATAATCAAAACACCATTATGATTGTCTATGTCCAATCTATGTACCTCTCCAGTCGCTAAAATATCGGGAACCTCTGAAATTACCAACGGATCACATTTTTCATTAGGGACGTATACTATGCTGGTGCTTACCCCATGCATTGGAGCAAGATGCCTTCTCTTTAACATATGTTTAACAGCCTTAGCGGGGCAACCGTGTGCTTTCAGCTCCCTTAGTTCTTTTATTTCGTTGATAAGGGCGTGAATACTGGCCCCATGATACATTAAAACCTTAAATTCTTTATTGCCTTCTATCAATTTTATTAAAGTGGGATTTGTTACAAGAATAAGATTTTCTATATTGTAAAGCTCGGAAGCATATTTTCTACCAATTATTGGTTGTGGTTCTGCGACCCTTACTGCATCGTGCTGTCCAGGGCACAAAAACATTGTGATATGTTTTGGAATCTTCCTTAAGTAAGAAGCAAGTAAAGAATACTGTTCCCCCATACTCTTCAAAGTCAATAAATTTTCCTGTCCAGGAAAAATTCCTACACCATCAACAGTATCACCAACAATAAAAAGATATTTAATTTTTTTAGCGTCCCCATCATCACTATTTATCCACTCCAAAAATTTATTAAAACTCTGACCTAAATGTTTGTTGCTTCCGCAATGAATATCTGAAATAAAAGCCACATTAATATCTTCATCAAAAAAAGATTTAGAATGTAAAAAAGATTCAGGAAAGAAAATATCATAAATAAATAGAAGGTCCCTATTTCCCGAAGCCCTTACTCCTACAATATCATCTAACTGCAGTTCTTCGACCTTTTCAAATATTTCTTTATTATCAAATTTCACTAAAGCTGATATTTCGCCTGTTAAATCTTCAAAAGTTATAATAAGATTCTTATTTTTAGTAACCCTCTTATCCTTAACTATGCCAATAATTCCAAGGCTGCTTCTTTGTGAAGATATTTTACTTATAGATAAAAGATTTTGTTGCATTTCAGGTCTTTGCATTAATATTTTTTGTAATTGGTGAAACCTGGCTCTAAAATGTCCTACAAAATCCTCAACCTGAATTTTTTTATAAGGGGTTGTCTCAGCATAAAATATCTGAAAATCTTGATTTATTCTTTTTTCTTCTTTTGAAGGTAAACTTTTAATTAATTCTCTTTCCCTACTAACTTCGAGGCTTATTCCTAAATTTACAAATATTTTATCGACTACAGAATGTCTTTCATCAGACAATTTATTAACAACCCCCCTAACAAATTCTATATTCTTAGTAATTGTGCCTTTAGTAATTAGCTTCTGCCCCGATACCTTTACTAAAGTCTCTAAAAATTCTCTAGCAAATTCAACACTACCAAATCCATTTAATAAAGTATAGACATCCGTCTCTAATAAAAGTCCATTCTCCCTAACAGTCTTTAAAATTTCCTCATCCATTTTATTTTGGCTACCCTCATTAAAGATCAAGTGTACGTTCCAAAATTTCTCTCGCCTTATCTTTGATTCCGGGTGCAAGCATAAGCTTAATTTCTCTAGTTCTGCCTTGTCTCCCTTTACTAATAACTCTAGCATTAATAATCCCCAACATATCAAATTCAGATAATATATCTGAAACCCTCCTTTGGGTTAAAACTTCATGTTTCGTACTTTCGCAAAGTTCTTGGTATTTATTATAAACCTCTCCTGTTGAAAGGTTTTCCTTAGGTAAATTTTCACCCAATTGCATTATAGAATACAAAACTAATTGAAATTGCGTGGGTTCACTTTCAATTACATCTAACATTTTATCTCTTTCTATTTTCTGATTAGCAGCATCTATGTGTTTTAACAAGACTTTTTTACCATCATCTCTAACCGCCAATTCACCAGCAACTCTCAATAAATCTAAAGCTCTTCTTGCGTCTCCGTGCTCTCTAGCAGCATAGGCAGCACACTTTTCTATAACCCCCTCTTCCAAACACCCTTCTCCAAAAGCCTGCGTGGCTCTTTCTTTCAAAATATCTTTTAATTGTAAAGCGTTGTAAGGTGGAAACACTATTTCTTCCTCGCCTAAAGAGCTCTTTACTCTGGGATCTAAATTATCCATAAATGTTAAACTATTACTAATTCCAACCAAGCTAATCTGGGCATTTTTTAATTCGGAGTTCATTCTTGTCAGGGTATAAATAAAATTATCAGATATCTTTTTTACTGCTTGATCTATTTCGTCTAAAACAAGAACAATAATCTGTGGTTTATTATCAATCATTTCAATAAATCTAGAATAGACTGCATCTGTAGGTAAACCGGTAGAAGGAACCTTACCTCCAAGAACATTAATCAATTCAGCTATAATTCTATATTCGGTATCGGAAACTTTCTTTAATTTACAATTTACATAAAGAAATTTTAAATTATCTTTTCCCATTTGTTGCATCTTTTCTTCTAATTTTGCTCCAACATACCGTACAGTCAAAGTCTTTCCTGTCCCAGTTTTACCATACAAAAAAAGATTACTCACCTTTTCTCCCTTTAATGTAGGACCCAAAATAGAAGCAACCGCCCCAACTTGTTCCTCTCTGTGAAGTATTTCCTCTGGAGAATAATTAGACTGTAATACGCTTTTATTCTTAAAAATAAGATTAGTAGCAAAAGAATCAAATATCTTATTTAATTTCTCCATATTCCTCTTTTTTATAAGTTTACTTTACATCATAACAATATAAACTTATCTATAATAAAACCTCCGTTTCCATTGAAACTAGCTTTTTTATCGAAGAAAAAGTTTTTTTGCAAAGAAATAAGAGAGACACCCCTATTTCTTATGGAAGAAGACAAAACCTTTAATTAATCACGATTACTTAACCGAAGATATAATAACACTTTAATATATCTTTTAT
>JAUSKH010000056.1 GCA_030647095.1 Nanobdellota archaeon
TTGTCAAATCGGACGACGCAGCAAAGCTGCGGGGTATTAAACCCAATTTGACAATAAAGACAATCCAACTTCCTCCTTAAATTCCCTTTTAATACAATCTATTCCTCTTTCTCCCCTTTCGGTTTTGCCTCCTGGAGGAACATACCGTCCATTATGTATATCATTATCTCCTTTATTCCTGTAGATAAATAGTATTTTTTCTTTATCCTTTAGAAAACACATTGTTGCATTTATCATGTTTTTAGAAAGAGATATAACTTTTTAAGTGTTATGAGAAAAGATTATTTTGGCTTATCTTTTCTTTAATTTCCAGAGTTGAGTTATAGCAAATATTCCTATAATTATGAATAGGACTATGAGGATCCATCTTAAAACTGGTGTGGCTTGCGCTGTATTTTTGGCCCAGGCATAAAGACCTATCCAGATAGCTCCCACTAGCACTACCAATCCGATAAGTAAAAAATTCCTTTTTGTTGAGATTGTTTCCATGTATTATTCAATAAAATCAGGTATATAAGCTAGACGCTTGGTCTGGATTGAAAAAGGGAGATATGACCTGTAAAGACCTAAAATAAAATTTATAAGTAATGAAATTCTTATTTATGTATGGAAACTAAGATTATTAAAAAGGTAAAATCTTCTGATTTTAAAGATTTATTGAAACATTCAGAGAAAGTTGCTAAAAAATTATGGAGTTCAAAAGAAGATGATATCTGGGATAGCTATTTTATAACTTCCTGAAAACATATAGATAATTAGGAAATTGGTGTGGTTCTAATTTGGAGAAATCTCCTTTTGCTAGATATATTCCATGTGCATTTTTATCTATTGTCCCTAGGCCCTCGAATGAGCTGTCTTCTAGTAATTGAGAAGCGTTATTATGCCAGTTGTTTGCTAAAACGTGGCCTCCATTTACTAAATATTTTGTTAAATCTTCTGAAGATAATGCTGGATTCAAGGCTATTACTAAGTCGAATGGGTTTTCTGGAATGTAGGTTAATACATCTCCCTGGATGTATTGTGTTATTCCTTCCTGTTTCATTATGGTTTCTAGAGTTGGTTCCTTGTCCATTAAGACAATTTCAGAATTAGGAAAACCTTTCAAAGGGCTAATGTCAAGTTCACAACAGGGATAAAAAATTCTTTTTGGTTCATTGATATTTCTCCTAAAAAAATCATATTGTTCAATTAAATTTTGTAAGAAATAGGGTTTTGGTAATTCTCCATCTTTTGGAACAGAGTATGGACTAACTTTGGCGTTTTTCAATATATCTTTAACTTTTTCATCAATCTCTTCATCAGTCCAAGAGCCAGGATTTATGATTCTTCCTTGTGAGTCTGTTGCTCTTTCATGATATTCATATCTTCTTCCTTCCATAAGACTAGTGCCTTAATTGGGCTTTTAAAATCTTTGTATAATTAAATTTTAGATTTTTGGACTTCAAGGCGAAAATTTATATAAGCAGATAAAATGCCTTTTTGATGGAGCAAGAAAGAACAGCAGTTTTGGAAAGCGCAGAGAGTTCTGCTAAATCAGTACATGATGTTATTGATAGTATGAGATTTATTTCCCAAAAGGAACTAAACGAAGCTAAAGAGAAAGCCATAAATGAGGGTAAGAAAAAAGCTTTTTGGTTTAGAGTTAGGAATGCAATTACTTTTAGCGGTTATGAGGTATCTCCTACATATTTTGAACCTACCTTGATAAACTACCAAGCAGAAAAAAGGGCTATTTGTTTTTTCCAACTAAAGCCTAAAGGGATAGAAAGACCGTATGCAAAAGATATTTTATCAAGGAAGGGTGTTAAAAATTTGTATCATCATGAAAGTGGAGTTATTGGAAGTTTAGAAAAGGATAAAGATGGTTTGCATACTGTCCTTAGAATTCCACTTAATATTGTCAAGGCTATTGGTTTAGAAGAATTGGCAAAAGATTTCCCTGAAATTGAAAAGGGGCTTAGTCAAAATCCAGTTTTTGATAGGGAAAGAGTAAGAGCTTATGTAGAGGGGGACCTTGCTTATATAACAGAAGAAGCTCCTATTGGTGGAGGAGAAGAATTTTTATATTTCTTAGAGAAAAGAGAATTTGATGCTGTAGAATATAGATTGAATTATCTGGCTTTAAAAACAAAAAAGGTTTTTCCAAGAAGCCTGAAAGAGATAAAAGATTTTGGAACTGCTGCTGATTTAAAAGAAAGCAAAGAGAAAGAAGAATATGTTTATAGAAATGTTTCAAATGATTCTTGTGGGAATTGTTTTAGGAGTAGACCTTATATTATCAATGGTTTAATGGGAAGAGTAATTGCTACAAGCGAATTTAATGTATTCACTGATCTTCGTCTACCAGTTCTTATCCTGAAAGATCTTAGAGAAAGAGGGATTAAAACTGGAATCTCTCTTGTTGATCAGTATATGCTGAATGATTCTTTGAGATTTGAAAATATTGAGATTCAAAATAAAGAGAACAATATGACTTATTCAATAAGAATTATGGGAGATCTTGTTTATGATAAATTAGCTATTGGTAAGGAAAGTTATCCTGTGTTAAAAAGAAATGTAGACAAGCTGGGTGAAAGATATCTTGAAGAAAAAAAGAATCTAGTTTTTCTTTGATTAATTATTTATATAATATAGACAAAAAGATTATTAATCAGAAGGAAGGCTAATTTCTATAGGAAGATGAATATCCATCTGATTTAAAAGTCTTTTAAGGATTTGCACACGCTTCTTGAAACTTAAAATACTAATCCCTTTTACTTCTTCGGTTTCTTCATCTTTTGTTACGAAAACCCCTGGCTCAATTTCATTTGAATATTCCTCTTGTATAGGTTCTCCGAAAGTTACCTCTAAGAAATCTCCTTCTTCATCATAATATATATCATAAGTATTTTTTCCTTTCATTTTATATGCTTTTCAAAATATACTGATATAATAAATCCTTTCCCGTTTAAATATTTATGGAGAATTCTTTTGATTATGCTTCCATTTATTAGAATTCTCCAGACAGAGAATTTTAACTAAATTTAATTAATCAAATTCTCTGTAACTATAACAAGAAGATATTTTGGAGGATTTTTATTTTTAAGATAGCTATAGTAATATTTTACATCTTTATCTAAGCTGTAACTTGTTATTTTTAAAGGGTTCTTGAGAGTTTCTTTTATTTCTTCTATATAATTAGAAATATTGGGGTGTCTGCGTATAATATGAGACCATTGTTTTATTGGTAAATATATACTTCTTCCAGTTTTATCAATTACCTCTAAAATATGCACCATCATCATTTAGAGAATTTGATTAAATATAAAGCTATTGTTTAAAAAGCAATTATTCTGTTGTTTTTCATGGCTAAGAACTTATATCTGGAAAATGCTGTGCTTAGCATGATGTATCATGTAATGAAATTCAAGGATCGTTTACTTTTGGAGGTTTCCCAAGGTAATGCTGATCTTGGAAGGGAGTTTTTAAGAGAGGCTTCTGAAGCCTTGATTGATACAGAGTATAAAGTTAAATTTTTTAGTGTGAATGTGTATGGGTATGGGTATGATTTTACAAAGGCGGATGAAAAAGGTAAAGATGGCAGAGAATTATTCAATAGTGACCTAGTAAAAATTGGAAAAAATAATGGTAGGATAAATGGTGAGAGATTTATCTCACAGAAAATAGTTCGGGACAGATTTGGCTGTTATATTACTACTACGGCTATTGAATAAATTTTTAGAGCTAACTTTAAAGCCCTAAATAGTCTATATTATTGCAGACTACAATTATCTTTAAGTATTCTGAATAGGGGTATTTTATAGACCAAAAAAGAGAGATATTTGATACTCTTAATTTGTTATTATCAAAAGCACGATGCACCACCACGGCTTAAAAGGTGCGGTTTTCTGTCAAGCATCTTGACA
>JAUSKH010000065.1 GCA_030647095.1 Nanobdellota archaeon
GGTATTCCAATCGGTCTATCAACTGTTTCGTATTTTACAGCTCTAGTAATAAAAAATCTGACTCCTGATTCTTTTTTCAGATTATCTATTATAGAAAGTAAACCATTCATCGAAAGATTAATCAAAATCCCAGAATCAAGCACTATTACCTTCATGAAAAGAAGTCCATAGCCATATTTGCTCTTTTTTTAATATCTATAGGACTATTTTGTATAGTCTCCGATATATTTTTCTGTCCAATATACTCTGCTAATTCCCATTGCGTAATTCCCAATAATTTAGTAGCCTGTCCAAGTGAAATTCCATGCTCATAAATTTTTGATCCTTTATTTATAGCTGCTTTTCTAATAACTTCCTCTATATATGGCCTTAGATTAACAGAAGTTGATCTAAATGCTTTTCCAGCCATAATCAAATATTTCTCATATGAGTCTTGCTTTTTTTCCTTAATAGCTATTATAGCTAGATCTAAAAAAGAATTGAATTTCCTGACAAACTTATCCCACCTAGAGATTTTCTTATAATCCTGTCTTTCTATAATCTTACTAAGTGCATAAACAACTACAGCAAGAGTGATACTCCCAGAATCTTGATAAGAACAAGAACTATGTATAGTGTGGTTAGAAAGCTCATTTAACTTTATAGCATTATTTGTTATAAGACTTTCTTTTATTTGCTCAAGAACAGAAATAAGATGGTCTGCCTCTTTTTGATCTATCTCCATCAATGATTAAAATAAGCCTATTATATAAAGCTTGTTGGTTTTAATCAAATAGTTAAACTTTTATAGTTTATACATATAATGATATAATGGAATTTGTAAAAACACTGACAGAAGATAAATTAATTCTACAAGGTTTAATTGCCGAACCAAATAAAAAATCAGATACAGCGATTCTTCATATTCATGGAATGGCAGGAAACTTCTGGGAAAATAGTTTCATTAAAACCATGATAGAAGAGTATCCTAAAAATGGATATACCTTCTTAACAGTTGAAACACGCGGCTCTGAACTTATGCGTTGGTTCAACACAGAAGATGAAAAACAGGTACTTTTAGGAAACGCCCATGAAATATTTGAAGATTGTATATATGATATAGATGCATGGATAAATTTTCTTAAATATAAAGGCTATAAAAAAATACATTTACAAGGCCATAGTCTAGGATGCTCTAAAATAGCTTATTTCAAAATTCTAAATAATGATAAAACAATAAAAAGTCTTATTTTAATTTCTCCTTCTGACATGCTAGGTTTAGCATTAAACGAGAAAGGTTTACCCAAACACAATAAATTACTGTCAGAAGCACAAACCGCTATCAAAAAAGGTGAAAAAGATAAACTACTAGACTTTTTCTGGGATTTCGCTTTACTTTCAGCAAAAACCTATGTAAATTTTTTTGATAAAAATGCTAAAACTGCTATTTTTAATTATTACAAACCTTCGCTCGGTTTTAAAACTCTTGAAAAAATAAATATCCCTATGCTTTCTATTTTTGGTACAAATGATGATGGAATAGTCACAGATCCCTACGAATCAAACAATCTAATAGAAAAAAAGGCCATAAATTGTCCTAAATTTACAGGTCAGGTTATTAAAGGCGCACAGCACGATTATGAAGGATTTGAGAAAGACGTAGTAAATATTGTACTAGCATTTCTAAGAAAAGATTAAAAACTCTGTTTACTATTATATATTATGGAAGTTCTTATTGATACAAATTTTGTCATATCATGCATTTTAAAGAGAATAGAATTTTTAGAAGAACTTGCAGGTATGGGATTTAAAGTGGTTGTCCCAAGGGAAGTTATCCTAGAATTAAAGGACTTAAAAACAACCACAAGATCCTCTGGAGAAGACAAAACAGCAATTTCGGTGGCTCTTGAAATTCTAGAATCTAAAAAGGTCAAAAAAAAGCAATTAGGTGGCACAAATGTTGACGAAGCCCTGATAAAAAAAGGGAAGGAAGGAATTTACATAGCTACCCTAGATAAAGGAATATTAAGACAGATCCCAAACAGAATTATTATTGATGCAGCAAGAAAAAAGTTAATTATTGATAGGGAATAGGTTTTAAAACCATCTAGCTTTTAAAAAATAATGGTTATGAAAGCTAAAAAACGTAAAATAAAGAGATTTCCTAAGCCTTCACTATCCCCACAGCAAGCTGATGGGGTATTACGCTCGGCTTCAGGACGGAAATCTCTAATTGTCAAATCGGACGACGTAGCAAAGCTGCGGGGTATTAAACCCAATTTGACAATAAATAGAAGAAGTCACATAAATAAACAGAAGAAACCAAAAAAATTGTCTTATGCTTATATAGGAAGAGGAATCCTTAAAGCATATCCAAATGAGCCTTTAGCAAGATTTCTTTGTGAATTATATCAAAATTGTTGGAGGGGCACAAATACAGAAGCACGCTTTTATATCCGAGAAATATTCAACACATCTACTTTGAGGGAACTAGATAAAAAATTTAATTTAAATCTTAGGTATAATGAATATGATAAATTTTATACAGTTAGATTTAATGGTCTTAGAAACAAACTAGGAGATTTGGCTGATAAAATGGTTCTTTATAAAATGCGGTTAGATAGCGAAGCATACCTACTAGAAAGGGGATTTCTAAACAATCTCTCAAGTCAGTGACATAAATTCTTTAAATGCAGCTACTCTAAAACTCTCTTAAAAACAAGGTAAAAAATGAACAGAATTCAATTTGACTCTGAAGGTAGGATGTTAAGCATTGATAATGTTGAATTAGATAAACCTCCACAATCAAAAAATCAGATTTTAGAATCTCCTTCATTCCAACCATTATCAATCACAGACAGCCCAACTAAAGGGTGGAGTCTTTACGAAGATAATAAACCTTTAATACCTTTAAAATTCTCAAATGGAAAAACTCAAG
>JAUSKH010000007.1 GCA_030647095.1 Nanobdellota archaeon
GCGGGAGGATACTATACTGCTGACGGTATGACTAAAGATATTTCCGTACCAATTGCTGCTGGAGCGTTTATTGCAGGAGGAGCAATGAGTACTTCTAGCTTTAATAGACCTTATACAATAACTATAAACCAAGATAATTCTCCGCTAGTCCAAAGCCGTGCAATAGTTTACCTCAATTTTGAAGGTGGAAATGGTATTAGAATTGGCGGTAAGCCTGGAGAAAGTTTCGGACCGTTTGATGCAGCGAGTATTAATCCAATATATTCAGGGCATACTGATGAAATTATTTCAGAGATTGTACAGCAAGTGAAAGAGAATTATGCAGATTATAATGTTATTATTTATAGTTCGCGTGATAATGGATATACTCCACCACCTAGTGAGCCACATACAACTCTTTATTTTGGCGGAGAGGGGCCTAAGAGAACGATCGTTGTTGGTGACTGTAGTCATATTGCTTCAACCCTTCTTGGTCTGTCAGACCGTGTTGATTCTTTTGATATGATAAAAGATGATAATGCAATTGTATATACAAATAATTTTGATGTATTTTGTAGATTTTTCGATTATGTGTCTTGTTCATATATTCCTCTTACTCCTCCAACTATTCCTCAGATTAGTACTGTAATTGCAAATACAGTAACACATGAAATCGGTCATACTTTTGGGCTTGCTCATATTTTAGACTCTACAGAAATTATGGATACTTCTGCGACAGCGCAACAAATGTTGTTGCGGCAATTGTTCCATCGTGCACCGCTTAATCCTACTGTGTTTCCTATTGGATATCAAGATAGTCCGAAGTTGCTTGAGATGACACTTAGACCTATGCTTGCTTGTACTGATAGCGATGGGGGGCAGGTGTATAATGTAAAAGGAGCACTAACTGTTAATCCTCCTCTTCCTGGTAATCCTATAATTCAGGATACTTGTGTTTTAAGAATACCTGGAGGATTTCAGGGTTTTGTGAGTAGTTGCCCTAGTGGTCCTGACTGTTATATTGCAGAGCTTATGTGTTCTTCTCCTGACATGAGTTCTACTGATATTATGGAAGGTTATTATTATAGTTATGATGGTGTCAACCCAGTATTTTATTATGTTATGAGGCGTTGTAATCGTGGATGTACTAACGGGGCGTGTACCTTGAACCCCTGAATTAATAATTAAATGGTATAAAGAAAAGGGAATTTTGATTTATGATTTCTAGTTTTTTATCAAGGTTATCGGTAAGCGCAGGGGTTTGTGCTGGGATTGGGGAAATTCTATGAAAGCGCGGATCGAGCGAGGAGAATTTTTGTTTTAATGTTTGTATTAATGGATTGTTTTCTGCGGATTGTGTATGTATGAGAAGATTTACTTTATCTAAATCTTCTGGAGTGTAGTTTTGTTCAAGGGTTTGCGCATTTTGGTCTTTGTTTTCTTGATTGTATTGTGGATCGAGGAGTATTGCACTGCGTGCGAATGTGGGAAATTGTTTAAAGTATTCAAGTGCTGGAAACATGCCGTCGCCGTGGGTTATGAAGGTGATTGCATTATAATAGAGATTTTCTTTTCTAAGGATTGCTTCAAGATTTTTTGCTTCTTTTTCTGGGCTTGTATTCTGGAGACGATCTGCTGTAAGGTAAGATGTTTTTGGATAAAAGTTTAGGAGAGTATCTTTATAGGGTTCAAATGAGCTTCTTGATTCAGAAGAATCTGGAAGTAGCAGAAATGTTAAGGGTGTAAGTGGATAATCTTCTTCTTTTGGCGTTATTGAGACGAGATCATATTGAGGAAGTGTATTTTCTTGAGGAGCGTTTGGGTTTATTATTGAATACGGTGAAGGGATACATCTTAGTGTGGCGAGTGCTGTGACTATTGCTGATTTTTGGAGGAACTGTCTTCTTGTTTGAATATTCATGATACTACTATATAATGGTGCTATTTAAATGTTAGTATCAACTCGTATTTTGTGCGTGTTAATTTGGTTTATTCGTATGGAATCTCTGAAACTTGCAGGCTTGGTTTTTTCCTATGAATTACATCCATAACTCCTGTTGCGAACGATTCAAGAGTACCGACTGGAGAGAGGGTAACAACTTTATATCCTGCATTTTCGTAATAATTTTGCATGAACATTTATATAATAATTTAATTGATAAATGTTTATATTCTTTGTGTATTAAAATACACTATCTTACTTATTAAAAGAATAAAAATTCCCAAGAGCAGTTTTATAAACTATGTTTGCTCTAGTGCTTAATGCAGAAATTACTAATACTCTGTATATTGACAAGCATTCTTCTTATTTCTCTTGTTACTGCGGCCACTATTACAGGTGATATTTACATCTATGAAAGTGGAACAGCAAAAGTAAATTTAATCTCAGATATACCTCTGAATTTATCAGGTCTAACTTTTGAAAATAAAAAAATTATCGGTTATACAGAGGCTCTTACGAAAAAGGGGAGTGAAGGTTGGTCTCTCATGCTTGATGTTTCATCGTACGATGAAACATTTATTGATATACACCTTCCTAAAAATATGAAAGCAGTTACTGCCATTGAAGGAGACAATAGCTTTCTTGACTTAGATTCGCGTATTGTAACAATTATCACTCCAGGCACAGTAAAAATTTCTTACATTACTAAACCAACCAGCACACAAAATTGGATAGTATATATGTGGATTTTGATAAGCACATTAATTTTTGCTGGCATAATCTTTTTTGTATATAAAATAAGAAGAAAAAAAGATAGAATGAGTGATATCCTACCATTTATTAATGATAATGAGAAAAGCATTCTTGATAAAGTAATAAAAAAACCAATGCGCCAGAAAGAATTGCGTGATAAGCTAGGTTTGCCCAAAGCAAGCTTTTCTAGGTATATAACTAATTTAGAAAAAAAGCGTTTGATTATAAGAGAAGGCGATGGTAAAAATAAAATTATACGCTCTTCTTAACGTTCTATATTTGGTTCCACTTAGTTCCAAGAACAAGAATATATAGGTTCTTTCTGTAGGGTTTTTATGAAAATCGTAAAACAGATGAAAGGAGGTATAACAATATGGAAAGAAATGTAGCAATAGCACTAAGCTTATTGATAATTGGGTTAGTTGCAATCTTTGCACAAAGTGCTTTAGCGATTGGTAGTACCGATAGCGTAAAAGTATCTTATGGAGACGATGGTTTAGCAGTCACAACAATTTCGGGCGTTGGGACAGGAACGAGTACAAGTACATCTAGCGAAGGAAGAGTAACAAAACTTAATACTGAAACAACTACAGGTAATAAACAGTTAGAGTATACAACTGGTAGTAAACAGTTAGAGTATGTAAGTATAGAAATTACTCCTGAAAAGCAAGTAAGTGGCGATGGTACTGCAAGTTATAAGATAATTATTAAAGACTTGCATCCACAAAGAATAATAGTTACTTGTATTCCTGAAGAACTATGTATACAGCCTCCAGAGGCAGTCTATAGATATATACTTGTTTTCTATAGTCCTCAAGATATTGAAGGACAATTAGAGATAAGGGAAGTTGTATTAGGAGCAGGACAATCACGTTCTCTTGAACTCAAAGTAAAGACTGAGCAGAAAGGAACTAATGTCTTTTCGGTAGCTGCAAAGGGCGAAGATAGCTCTAGTTATACAAAAGGAATTCTTATTTATGGAGATTATACTGAACCACCTTCAACAGAACCTTATTTCTCAGGAGATGGGTTTATTGTTGATTCTTCCTGGCTAAATGGCCGCGCTCTCTCTCTCAAGTTATTAGAACAAGATGGCAAGTTACGGGGTAAACTTTTACTTAGAGGACAGACATTTGATGTTAGTGGCACAGTAAGTGACAATGGTCACATAGAATTGAGTGTAATGTCTTTAGATGATAAGATAAGCACCCGCTTTGGTAGCTTCTCTGGCGAACTCAAGATGTTTGGTGATCTTCGTATATTACATGGCACTCTATCGTTGAGTGCAGGTGATGATTCCCGTGAATCATGGGAATTAACAGCCTTAGATAAAAACGCAGGCTCAATTAAAGAGATAGTATCAACTGAAACAACACAAGCACCTGCAACAGAGCAGACGAAAGTCAATGATGTTGTAGTAATTAAAGAATCTTCAAGTACATCAACAGCAGTCGCTGCCACCACATCTTCTGATGACAAGGTAGCACAAAAAGCTATAGCGGAAACGCAAAGCGAGCTATATGTGAGACCAGTAAAAGTAACTCAAGGAAAAATCTTGGGTATTTTTCCTAATCCTTGGGGTAAGAAGGTTGTAGAACTTGAGATAGTAGACAACGGCACAATTGTAAAGAAAGAAGTGAAAGCCTTTGAAAGTACACGTTTCAAGAACTATGCAATAGGCGTTGGTTCGCTAGATGACGAACAAAACATTGAACTCAGCGTTAAAAATGCTTAGACAAAAAATTAATTTATTTTTTATTTTTTAAATTTTAGTATTAAAATAGGTGATTGAGGCATTTTGTGCGTGTTGAATTAACTTGTTAGGGGAATTATTTAATACACGTGAGAAATCTCCAGCTTTTAAGCTGGAGTCTGCTGTAGATTTCTCCCGGTTCTCCCCAAACCAAGACAAACCCGAAGGGTTTGGTGATATTGTGACCCAGCCTGTTTAGAGCACGGAGGACGTCACTCATTTATTGGTTTTTTATTCTGATTCTGGAGCAATAAGGTTATTATATCCTTTATTTTTTATAGATATATGAAAGAAAAGATTATTCAACAGGGAGCTGAGGCTGTTTTAATTAGGAAAGGAGAAGTTTTGTTGAAAAGAAGAGTTGTAAAGGGTTATAGATTGCTAGAGTTGGATGAGAAGCTTAGGAGCAGAAGAACTAGGGGAGAGGCAAAGCTGCTTGAGAAGGCTGGAAAGATTATTCCTGTGCCAAAGGTTTTGAAAGTTAATGAGAAAGCTAGAGAGATAGATATGGAGTTTATAGAGGGCAAGAAACTTTCTGAACATTTAGACGAACTGAAAAATTGGAAAAAGGTTTGTAAACAAATAGGGCAGAATATTGCTCAATTGCATGATGCAGGAATAATTCATGGAGATTTAACAACTTCGAATATGATTTATGTTGCTGATAAAGAGGCAGTTTATTTCATTGATTTTGGTTTGGGTTATCATTCTGATAAGGTGGAAGATAAGGCTGTTGATTTACATTTGATTAAACAGGCTTTTGAGGCTAAGCATTTTATTAAATGGGAAGAATATTTTGCTGCTGTATTGGAAGGCTACAAAATTTCTAAGAATTATAAAGAAACTTTGAAAAGATTAGAAAAGGTTGAGAAAAGAGGGAGATACAAAGATCAGTACTGAAAACTAATCTATACAGTAAGTACTTGCTCCGCGTTCGTTTAATTCTCTTTGAGCCTTTTTCTTTCTTGAATTGTAATATGAACTAATAGCAACATCTCAGAATATTGATACAGATACTCCTATGGGTAAGTTCTTCTTTACTATTCTTAGTGGCTTTGCTGAGATGGAGAGAGAAATGATCAAAGAAAGAATTAAGCTCGGTTTAGAAAGACGAAGAAAAGAAGGCAAAGCTTTAGGCAGACCTGTTGGTTCTAAAGATAAAAAGTATAGGAAGAAGTCAGGTTATTTATTGAGGTATCAGAAATAAATACTAGTAATATCTACCTTTAGTAAGAGATTTCGCTCTTCTCCAATATAACCATCCACCTAAAAAGGCAAAAATTCCTACAGCAGAAAGAATTAAAGCTCCCCAAGATTTTAGAACTATTGCTAAAACGATTCCTAAAATTAATAATATTGTTCCCGTAATAAAAGAGCCGATAGCCTTTAGACGTAAATTCCATCCTGAAACTTTATAGCCCGTAGATAAAACTCTTTCACCAAAACTCTCTTGAGGTTGTTCTGCTACCATGTTAAATTATAGAAAACTGCTTATTTATTTGTTTCCTTCCAATATATCTTTGTTGTTCGTCCTTATTCCTTTGGTGTTTAAATAATAAGATTCCCAAAAATATAACAACAATAAAAACGATTGTGAAGACTATTTTAATAAGAAGAGAGGGTTTTGTTGGATTTCCTCCTCTATCTTTAAACTCCCCAAACCCTGCCCACATAAGACCTAACACAACAATAATAAAAACTATTCCTATGACTATAGTCCAAAATACAAAAGATTTATCATTAGTTTGGTAGTTCATACTATTAGTAAAGATAAACTATTTAAAAGCCTTTGCTATCTTTTATTTATCAAGAGGTGTTAAAGTGGATGCAATTGTAACAGATAAAATATTGAAACGTTTCAAAGGTATTAATGTTCTTGATGAGCTCTCTTTATCAGTAAAAGAAGGAGAGATTTTTGGCATTGTAGGTAGAAGTGGTTGTGGAAAGACAACCTTATTGAAAGTTTTGATAGGTATGTTAAATTATGATTTAGGAACACTATCCTTTAATGGAGAAAGGATTCATACCTTTAATAAAAATTTGTTAAAAGAGAATATTGGATTTTCCAGTCAAGAAAATATGCTCTATGACGAATTAACCTTATCAGAAAATATAAGATATTATGGAAAGCTTTATGGAATTAAAAATAATGTAATAAAGAGTAATGCAAATCAATTATTAAAATTATTTGAACTTGAGAATTTTAAAAATTCTTTATTAAGAACTTTTTCTGGTGGAATGAAAAAAAGAGCAAATATTCTTGTTTCTCTTATTCATAATCCCAAAGTATTAATTTTAGATGAACCTACAGCAGGATTGGATCCTATTTTAAGAGAGAATATTTGGTATTATATTAAACAAATAAATAAAATTGACAAGACGATAATTGTGACATCCCACCTATTAGAAGAATTACAAGATAATTGCACAACCATAGCATTTATGGACAAAGGAAAGATTGCAGGAGTTATCAATACAAAAGACAAAAAAATCTTTGCTAAAAAATCTTTGAATGAGATATTTAAGGAGTGGATGGAAAATGGGTAAACTGATAACTATTGTCGGGAAGAATATAAAGGTGGTATCTAGAAGCTGGATGTATGTAGCACTACTAATATTCTTACCAACCTTTCTCGTATTGGCAACAAGCCTTCTTTTAGACTCTGTTAACTCCAAGAATGTAAAAATTGGGCTTGTTGATGGTCCAAATTCAGATAAAATATCAGAATTAATACCTGATGGTAAATTTGAGAGGTATGGAACTTTTGAACAATGCGAAAATAACCTTAAATCTCATAAGATCCCTGTTTGTATAAATCCTATTGAGGATTTAAATGGAACAACCGTGAATATATATTTTGACAATTCAAAACTACTTATTTCTCAATATGCAAAACAATACGTTTCTAAGAAAATAGTAGAAGAACAACTTGTTGTGTTTGAATTAACCTTGGATGAGATTTTATCTAAAATGGATACTCTTTCAAGTGATGTTGAATTAGCTAAAAATGAATTGGAAAAATCTTATCAAGAACTAATCGCCCAAGAAGAAACAATCTCCACATATCAGAAAAATTTCAGTCGCACAGAACAGAATTTTCAGCAGGTTTATACTGATGTAAAACATTATCAGCCCCTAATAGAAGAGAATATAAAAACGCTTAAAGAGGTAAAAAAGTATCTTGGAGACAATCTTACAGAGTTTAATCAGCAAAGTCAAAGTCTACGTAATCAAATAAACTTAATTAAACCTATTTTACAAAACATACTCCCTCCCAATAATTATTCTGAAATTTCTAATAGATTAGATAGTGTTACTAGCACGTTGAATATGATTGAAAGGGATTTAAATGAGCTTAATACAAAACTTTATTATGATAATCCTGATTTAATGCTCACAGATTTTAATAATGCCGTAGCCACATTAGATGAAACAAAGATATTGTTTGAGAATTTAAATAAAGAAATAGAACATGGAATAACTCTTATAGAAGAAAATAAAAATAGGGCACAAAATATTCTTAATGATATTGAGTCTAATAAGGAAGAATTGGAAAAAATAAGAGGCGAAGTTAGGTCAACATCAAATTATAAGATAGTTTTAAATGACGCTTTTGAGATTAATGAGACAGCTTCTTATTTGTTTTTTCCTCTTTTACTTATCTTAATTATTGCGTTTACTTCAATTATTTTGTCAAATATATTAGTAGTAGAACAAACACATAGGCAAAGTTATGTAAGAGAAATAATAACTCCAACAAAAGACTCTACATTTCTTTTAGGAGATTTTATTGTATCTTTGTCAATTGTCCTCATTCAAGTTTTGATTTTATTTGTTCTTGGAGAAATTATGTTTGGTTTGAGCATATTTTCTAATTTCCCATATCTATTTTTTGTTGCAATACTTGTTTCTTCTGTATTTGTTTTAATTGGAATGTCTATAGGATATTTAGTTAGGTCAAAAAATATTTCAATACTTATCTCAACATTCACATTACTCTTCTTAATAATATTTTCAGATTTATTAATCCCAAGACAATTAGCAGGATCGTTTATTAGAATCATCACAAGTATCAATCCATTTGTTATAGCCGATAAATTATTCTTTAATGTTATGATATTCTCAGAAGCAGCCCAGTATGCAATATTGTATATCGTTCTCTTAGCGGTATTTGCTATAATGGCTTTTTTCTTTGCCTATCTTTCAAAGAAGATTGGTAAGTATAAAATAATGCAAGAATAAATATTTAAAAAGAGAGGCATCTTAATTCTACAATGGAATCAAGAGCAGGAAGTATATTGTTATTGATAAGCGCTATTTTAACCTTTTTAGCTTCTTTGATAGCAATTATTTTTATTGTCGTTTTGTTAGTTTCTCCAGACACTATTAAATCATCTCAAAATTTATCTCCAACAACTAGCATAATTATTATTTCAATTGCTTTTATCATCTTTTTGATACTTGGATTTTTGGAACTTCATGCTTCTAAATTAATGAAAGATTCTATGACAACCAAAAAAGGTGGAATTATGGGTCTTATTCTGGGAATTTTAACATTTAACTTGCTGGCGATTATTGGGGGAATAGCAGGAATCATACAAAGCGGTAAAAACTAACTTTGCAAAACTTTTTAAATAAGCATTAATTCAAGTTTATATGGAATCGAAAGTTGGCTCAGTGTTGTTGTTGATTAGTGGTATTATAACTGTATTAATCTCTCTTGTATTTTTGGGATTGGCAATATGGGCGCCGTTTATGAAAAATGCAACTGGCGATACTACTTTAGGCATAATTATCTTTTCAGCGATTTTTATTTTACTATTGGTTTGTTCTATTATTAAATTCTGGGCATCTGGTTTGATGAAAGACCCGGTTACTACAGAGAAAGGCGGAATAGTTGCTTTGATTGTTGGCATTCTTAATAGCGATCCATTATCTATCATTGGTGGAATCTTGGGTGTCTTTCAAGGTAGTAAATAAACCCAAATAAACCTCCCCTACCAATTTATAACATTTCTACATTGTAAAACTGTCCGTAAACTAGAAACAAATTAATAGTAGTTTATTTGATTTCCTAGGTTGTGAGCATGTTTTGAGTTAGACCAGTAAGAAAAGTCATTTCATTTATATTAGAAGGACAAAAGAGCTCCTCTTTTTCCTTTATTCATCTCAATAAGTTCACTTTTCCAGCTTTCAACCCAATTAAAATCTAAATAAAAAATTGCTCTTTTCACATAAGATTCATTAACCTTTTTCCAATCTCTGATGTAGGTTACTTTTTTGCCCCATCTCTTTTTTTTTGCTATCATCTTTACCTCCTTAATTTAAATAAGAACGAAAGGTTTATAAACTTAATACATATCTAATATGTATGAAGAAAATTAACATAGAAGTAAAAAACGAGATCAAAGTAAAAAATATTATTGGTTTTTTTAAGAAAACTGTAAATTCTTATGGAACAGGTGCAAAAATTGATTGCCCAAAACATTATTTAGGAAAAGAAGTTTATGTTATAATTACAAAAGATAAAAGTAAATCTTAATTTATACACTCTAATCTTAATTATTTATGCAACACTGCATTTGATATTTAAACCTTTTGCCTGTAATCACTTTATAATAGTATTATTATTTGTTATAGCAAATATTTATAAATATGTAAGTACATGTACTTACATGGCAGATAGAAAGCATATGAGAAAAATACGGGAGAAACGAGTTAAATCTATTAGCAAACAGATAGGAAAACATGAAAAGAAAATTGAAAAAGAAGAAGGCAGACTTGATACGACTAAAGAGTATTGGAAAAAAGAGATCGATGATAAATTTCTAAAGCAGATTGAAGAAGATGAAGAGTACTTGGAGGAGAATTGATGGAAGTTCAAATTAAGAAGACGATTAAAGCAGGAAATTCTTCTGCAGTCGTACTTCCGCGGTCTTGGTTAAATAAGGAGGTTCGTGTTGAATTAATAAAGAAAACACCCGAGCTAATACTATCCAATGTTATTGATATTGCTAAAAACCACATTAAAATTGAGGATATAATTGGTATTTATTTAACTGGGAGTTATGCGAGAGGAGAGGAAGATAAGGATAGCGATATCGATGTATTGATTATAACTGATAATATAGATAGGGAGATTATTAACGAAGGTATTTATAGCATATTAATAATCTCTTCAGAATTATTACAGCAGAAATTGAGCAAGGATTTGTTTCCTGTTGGGGCTATGTTAAAGGAAGCTAAGCCTCTTTTGAACGCTCATTACCTTGATGGATTAAACTTAAAGGTAACAAGAAATAATGTATTATGGTATCTAGATACTACTAAAGATAAACTCGCAATAATTAAAAAAGTTATTTATACAATGAAAGGAAATAATCAAAAATATGTTAATGATAAAGTTATTTATACCCTTGTTTTGAGGATACGAACAATGTATATAATTAGAAGATTAATGGAAAACAAGAATTATTCAAAGAAAGAATTCATAAAGATGATAGAAAAAATTTCTAAGGGTACTAATGCTTATGAGGGGTATTTACGTGTGAAGAATAATTTGAAAGAGAAGAAAGGAACGAGCATAGAAGAAACTGAAAGATTGTATAAATATTTAGAGAATCAGTTAAGTGAAGTACAGAAATCGCTTAGAAATAAGTGATAAATATTTTTTTGTGGAAAATATGAACTACGAAGATTTTTAAATGAAGTAAGTTTTTGTAATTCTGAGTATAGCCCCGTAGAATAGTGGTCAAGTTCGCGGCCCTTTGGAGGCCGAAACCCAGGTTCAAATCCTGGCGGGGCTATTTCTATATCCAATTATGTCAAGATGCTTGACAGAAAACCGCACCTTTTAAGGTGCGGTCGCATCTTGAGCACAAGAGAATTGCTTAAGAGTCGCAATTCTCTGTGCAGAAAATTCCAAAATCAAAAGGAATTTTCATGCATCCAAAGCACGAGCACCTTTTCAAACCACGGTTTTTAAGTCATGGTGGTGCATCGTGCTTTTGATATTAAGAATATGTTGCTGCAATCCAGATTAAAATAAGCCCGATTAAGACGTCAAGTAATGCAAAAAAGTTTATCATTTTATATTTCTTATGCTTTTTGACTTCATTAATCATTTTATCAGCTAATTTGATTGTTGGTCCTCGATAGAAATGTACTACACTTCCTTTGAGCATCATAAGAATCCCAACAACCAAAAGCACCCACTTTATCATATCCTATATAAAAAAATCAAATATAAAAACTTTTTCCACATATCAGTCTATTAAGCCACTTTTGGTTCTAATGGTGCTTTTTGTTCTTTTGGCTTTTCTTTGACTAAATGAAACATTCTAATTTCGCATAGGGCTAGAGGATAGACTGTTTTTAGTTTTGCTGAAAGTTGTTTTTGGATTTTATTGGTGATTATATCACTGAAAATTTCCTGGGCTGTTCTCGTTTTTACATATGCTTCGAGATTCTTTCTTGCTGTTTCACGCAAGGCTTTTAGGACAGCTCTGGAAACTCTTCTTCTTGTTATCATGAATGGTTTTATTTTTATTATAAAATCTCTGCATTCCGCTTCGAACGAGTCTTCTACATAATCTGTTCCTCTACGAAGTCCTCTTCTTACATACGAGCCTGCAAGCTCTATATACTCTGGTTCAGCGGATAGTTTATCTCCATCTTTTTTTATTCTTAATCTTAATTCAAGACTTTTTCCTTTCAAACTTTTTGTCAAGTCTAATTTTATTACTCTTCCTTCAAGTTCTTCTGCACTTGAAGCGTAAAGCTGTATTTTTGTTGCTGTTATTGGCGCGCTAACTTCATAGAATATTTTTTTTGCTCCTTTTTTTGCTTGGGATAGTTGTTGCTTTGCCATTTTACTTTGATACTGTTTGTCCTATTTCTATTCTTGAAGAGCGAATTGCTTTTTTAATTCCTTTAGATTTTTTACACTCTTTGCATGTGTAAACAATGGTAATTCTTTTTGTTACTTTAGTTTTTCTCTTCCAGTTTTTTACTGCTGGTTTTGAATACCTTCCTTGATTACCAGATCCTCTTCTTAGACCACGAAGTCTTAGTCTCGCTGTTGACCCACGAGAAAGAGGGTGAGTTGCTGAACGTGATCGCTGTTTAGCTGTCGATATAGTTTGTACTGTGTGTTTCTTACAATAGGGGCAGTATCTTTGTGTTTCTTTAGGTAACTTCATGGTTCCTCGGGAACTTTGTATTAATAAGGTCATAAATGTAGCTAGCCTTTTCTCGACCAGTAAATTAAAGGGTCTACGCTTTTGTAGGGGAGCGAAAACGGTTTAAAAAGATTTGCTTTTGCAAATCTAGATGCATTATCCGAAAAATATTTCCTTTCGATAAACTAAGTTCAGTTTGTATGAATCTTAACAAGAGGAAAATTGAGTTTATTGTGCATTTTGTTCGCTTTTTCTTTTCATCTTGTCGTAACCCCAACCAATCAAAGTACCAAGAATACCTGAAATAAGTACATAAAGTAAAGATTTATTATTTGTATCGATTGAGAAATTAGGAACAAATCTCAAAACTAGAATAATTATTATTCCTGCTAGCACCCCAATATATAAACCTTTTAACTAACCTTTCATTTTCTGAGGATTTTTACCTTCATTCTTATGGCCTATTATAGTGATGGAAGTTAATTTTCGTATTCTTTTAATCTTCCACCCCTATCTATGAAAGGAAAAATGTTCTTCCGATTATTAATTTCCTTTCATATAATGCTAAAATAAGCATAATGACACCAATGATAAAAACAGGACCTGCTGCTAAAAAAGAACTAATGTTAATACACGTGAGAAATCTCAAGCTTTTAAGCTGGAGTCTGCTGTAGATTTCTCCCGGTTCCATCAAGATGCCAAAGCATCTTGAATGCCCAAGATTTGCAATCTCCAGCAAATCTTGCTGTCCCCAAACCAGGACAAACCTCTGCTTTTAAGCCGAGGTACAAACCCGAAGGGTTTGGTGATTGAAAAGGAAAATGCCTGTTACTATAGTTATTATTCCGAATCCAATAAAGAAACTTGGTAACCTTATTTTTTATTAATGTTAGACGAGTTTTTAATCCTTTTTAAAACATTCATTAACGCAACAATATACTGCAGCTGTCTTCCTGTAATATTTTTGATGTAAAAGTTGCAAATGGAACGATATCGCTTTGCAAATCTTTAACCTTTGATTGTAAACTTTTAGTTAAAAAAGGAAAATTTTTCATACCGCAATCTTTTTAAGCATTCTTTTCAGAGTTATTTTATGGCAACAGCAAAGAAGGCTAGTAATGAAGATAAAGAGGGTATTAAGGTAACAAACCCTTCTAAAGAAGGAGTTCCTTCTTGGGTAAAAATGAAACAGGCAGACTTAGAGAAGATAGTAGTAGAATTAGCTAAAAAAGGAGAAACACCTGCCAAAATTGGTTTAATCTTAAGAGACAAACACGGAATACCCAAGGCAAGGCTTTTAGGAAAGAAAGTTACAAAAATACTTAGAGATGCAGGTGTAGATTTTAAGACTGAAGAAGATATAATCAAAGAGCGTGTAGAAAAATTAAGAGTTCATTTGAGTAAGCATAAACATAATCATACTGCAGCGAGATCGTTGACAAAGAAATTGTGGGTATTATCAAAAGCAGAAAGAACATAAATAACTTTTAGAAAAGAGGATGATAAATAAAATTAAGTCAGCAATAGAAAGTATAGATGAAGCGAGTAGAAAAAAGTCTATTAAAGTAATAAGTCATTATGATGCGGATGGTATAACTTCTGCAGCTATTTTTTCTAGGGCACTGCAACGCTGGGGAAAAAGGTTTTCTATTGAAATTGTTAAGGGTCTTGAGGAGAGTTTTATTAAGTCTCTGCCAGAGGATCACGTTCTAATCTTTTTGGATCTTGCTTCTGGCAGTTTAGCATATTTGAAAGATAAAAAAACAGAGGTTTTTGTTTTTGACCATCATGAAATTACAGAAGATGTGCCCCCAAACATTACTATGATAAGTACTCAGCTATTTCATAGTCATGAGCCACTTTCAGGAGCAGCTATCTGTTATTTGTTTGCTAAGGCTCTTTCTCCACAAAATAAAGATTTGGCGACACTCGCTGTAATAGGAATGGTGGGAGATTCCCATGAAAAATTAATTGGGAAGATATTTAGCGAAATATTGCAGGATGCTGAAACTATTATAAAAAAAGGACTTTTATTATACCCTTCTACAAGACATTTAGATAAGGCTTTGGAATATTCTTCAAGTCCATATATCCCAGGCGTGACTGGTTCTTATAAGGGTGTGATTGATTTGTTGAGAGAGGCAGGGATTCAAAACGAAGGGGGAAAGTATAAGGCTCTTTATGAATTAAACGATGAAGAAATGTCTAAACTTATTACTGCTATTTTGCTTAGAAGCGGAGGAAAAGCAAATGCTGAACAGATTGTTGGTAATCTTTATCTTGTTAAATTCTTTAATAGGATGGAGGATGCTAGAGAATTATCTGCTTTGATAAATGCTTGTAGCAGAATGGATAGACCTTTTGTTTCTCTTGGATTTTGTTTGGGCAATAAAAAAATGAAAGACGAAGCTGAAAAGATATATATTGAATATAAACAGAGTTTGGTGTCCGCATTAAGGTTTGTTTCGGAAGTTGAGAAGATATCTGGGAAGAATTATATTATTATTAATGCTAAGGATAAAATTAAAGATACGATTATAGGTACTGTGGCTTCAATAATGTCTCATTCCCCAGTTTATCCTGAGGGTTCTATTATTATTGCTTTAGCTTATAATAATGATAAAATCAAAGTTTCTGCAAGACTTAGCGGAAGTGAGGGAGGCAGAAATGTTAGAGAAGTTTTACATCAAGTAGTTGTTCCTTTAGGAGGAGAAGTTGGAGGGCATCCAAGCGCCGCGGGGTGTTTGATTTCTAAGGAACAAGAAGGATTATTCATTGATGGTTTGAAGAGGATTTTGGATGTAGAGTTGGTTAAGGTCTAGATTAGTTGGTTTTTAGTTTAGGATTTTTTTAACTCTTTAAGTAATTACACACTTCGTTTACTATTTTATCAAATTTTTCTTTGTTTAAAGAGCCTATTTTATATTTTATTAATGATTTATCAATAGAAGCAATTTTATCAATTCTGATGTGGCTGTCTCTTTTAAGACCTCCTTGCCTAAAGTCTTCTTTCTTTATTAGAATTTCAACAGGTTTTTCATTTGATGAACTAGTTATTTGCAAAACAATAACATCCTCGCCTTTAGGAGTTTTCAAGATTAATACAGGTCTTCTTCTTGAATCTTTTAAGTTAGAGTAAGGGAACTCAATTACTACAATATTTCCTCTTACAAATCCTTCCACGCCTCATCCTCTTTTTTACTGAGCCAAGTTTTAGCAAGGGAGTTTTCAGATAAAATTGACCACTCGGGGATGGATTTTTTAATAATAATCTCGTCGTCTTTTCTGATTACGATTAACTTATCCCCTTCGTTAATATCTTTGCGCATATCAAGGGGTATTACTACTTGTCCTCTTGAACTCATTTTTGTTGTGTCAATTTGCATAAATAAGATTAATCTTATTTCTATTTAAATCTTCCTTTTATTAAATCTTTAACAGGTTTGCACTAATTTTTGCATGTTTTTTGAGTGAAGGAAGGTTTAGAAATTTAGTTATATTTTAATCAATAAACTCTACGGATTTAATTTTCAGATAACTACCATTATAACATTGTTGATTTATAGGGCATCCAAAATCATATTTGTAGCCCGTTACAATGATTGTGTTATTCAAGCAAGCTTTTAATGTTTCATTCTGAACGTCTCCAATTACAACACCGTCTAATATCAACCAGGATTGAGTTTTAGGCTCTATTTCGCATTTGCCACTTAAACTTGATAATTCGCTTCCAAGAACACATTTATTACTTTTGCATGTTACATCCATGTCAACGCAATCATAAACTATGCCTTTATCATTACAGTTTTCATTATTATTAATAGCTCCACATCCACATGTAAATTTACAGTCATTATCAATAGTACAGTGATTGTTACAAGATGATAGTCCAAACTTGTATAGACTTGATGAAGGGTCACAATTATTTTTAGAAAAGAGAGCAAATCCAAGAGCAAGTATTAAGAGATAAGAATTAACCAAAACCACCACTTTTTAGAAAACTCCCTAGATATTTATGTTCTTAATATGTTATAAATTTTCTCTTTAGCTCATTTTCTTCTTGCAAAGAGAAGGTTTAGAAATTTGATTGCAAATTTCTACT
>JAUSKH010000009.1 GCA_030647095.1 Nanobdellota archaeon
TTTATTGCCAAATTGGGTTTAATACCCCGCAGCTCTGCTGCGTCGTCCGATTTGGCGATTAGAGATTTCCGTCTTGAAACCGAGCGGAATACCCCATCAGCTTGCTGTGGGAATAGCGAAGGTTTAGGAAATCTCTTTATTCCAATCGTCTTTTAACATGCCATAAATATGATTATCATGTATTTTGCCTAAAGCCTTATCTTTCACAGATTTCCTACAAGTACCCTCATAAACAAAACCTGCTTTCTTAATTAAAGAATTGGAAGCTTTATTTTCACTAAAAGCCTTAACGTTTATTCTTCTCAACTTTAATTTTCTAAAAGCAAAATTAATTACAGCTTCTAAAGCCTCACTCATTATCCCCCTTCTCCAATAATCCTCGTTAATCCAGTATCCTACTGTTGCTGTACCCTGAAAATAATCTACTTTCGAAAGCCCAACAGAACCAACAATTCTATTCTCTTCTTTCAGTTCAATACCAAAATTATATTTAGTCCTAGGTTTTTCCTTAGATTCTTTCACGCAAGTTTTTATAAAATCTTTAGCACTTTTCTCAGAATATGGATAAGGCACCAGTGCTAAATATCTAGAAACGTTTAGATTATTACAGCCATCAACTAAATAATTTACATCCTTCATCTCTAAATCTCTAATAACTAATCTTTTAGTCTCGATTTTCATATTAAAAACTATTTAATCCATTTATTCAGCATTCCAATAACATCCACTACTCTTGATGAATAACCATACTCATTATCATACCAAGCCAAAACTTTCACAAGATTCCCTTCTTTCATAGTACTTAAACCATCAACTACAGCAGAATGCGAATTACCTAAAACATCGCTAGAAACTATTTCATCTGTTGTATATTCTAAAATTCCTTTCATAGAACCATTAGCAGCCTTTCTCAAAGCTCCATTTACAGAGATAATATCAAAAGATCTCCTCAACTGAGCTACAAAATCAACAATAGAACCAGCAGCAACTGGAACTCTTAATGCAACTCCTTTTATTTTATCTTTTAATTCAGGAAAAACCTCATTTATAGCTTCTGTAGCTCCGCTAGATGTTGGAACAATATTCAATGCTGCAGCTCTTCCCCTTCTCTTTTGCTTATGAAACCCGTCATGAAGAGCCTGATCGTTTGTGTAACCATGGGCAGTTGTCATCATCCCATGTTCAATGCCAAAATTATCATTAAGAATCCTAACAATAGGAGCCAAACAATTAGTAGTACATGAAGCAACAGAAATTATTCTTGTATCTTTATTTAACATCTTATCATTCACTCCAAGAACAACGGTAACGTCTGCTTTTTCAGCAGGCGCACTAATCAAAACATATTTTGCTCCAGCCTTAAGATGTTTTTTCGCCCCTTCCCTATCTCTAAAAATTCCAGTACTTTCAACAACAACATCTACCTTTAACTGCTTCCAAGGTAATTTAGCAGGATCCATTTCATTAAGCACTTTTATCTTCTTCCCATTAACACTAAAACTTCCTCTCTCCCCTATAACTTCCCCTTTATATCTTCCATAAATAGAATCATATTTCAATAAATAAACTGCATCATCCACGCCATGAACATCATTTATAACAACTACATTCATCCCTCTTTCAAGCGCAATCTTAAGCACAGCTCTTCCAATTCTTCCAAAACCATTTATAGCTATATTCATCTCACACCTTTTTTAATCATATATCTTACAAAGGAGTTTATTAAAATGTTGCGGTTTTAAGAAGCCTTAAAATAACTCGCTTTCAGTTCTTGCAATCGCCTTTCTTAACAAAGGATTAGGGTTATGAATCCAAGTTATGCCCCTTGAACCAAAAGCAATTTTATTGCTCATCTCTAAATATTGTAAAATAATTCTTAAAGTATTATGGTTCACCTGTCTAGGCAATTTTCTTTTTAGCTCTGCTACTGTGATCACGCTTTCTTTCATATTTCTCAATACCCTTTCAACCATTATTACTGTATTCAATGTAGGCCAATGAGCTACCTTCTTTGCTATTCTCTGTGACATTTTAATAATTTATAATTATTTACTTGTAACTATTAGATACATAATAATATTTAAACGTTTCTGACAAGTTTAAACCCTCGCAAGCTCTTTCAACAATTTCTCAGGATTCTTTGAGTTAACAATAGCAGAAGAAATTAAAACGCCCTTGCATCCAAGCTGTTTAGCAGCGATAACATCTGCCCTATTCTGAATTCCAGCCCCGCATAAAGGTAAAACTCCTGTTCCTTTAAGCGCTTTAGCAAAATTAGCTACCTCATCAGCTCTATAAAATGTAACAGAATTTCCACTAGCAATTAATTTAGGATCTTCATACGCAATAGCGTATGGCTTCAATACAGCCAATTTCTCTGCATCACGTATTTTTGATGTACAAAGAATAATTTTTAAGCCTTCTTTCTTAGCAATTTCCATCGTCTTTTCTATAACTTTCCAAGGCAATTGATGCTCAGAATGATTTAATAAACTACCAACAGCACCCGCAGTTTTAACAGATTGAAAAGTAATATACCCAGTTCCTCTCCCCGATTCAATATTATCCAAATGTTGTGCATAAACCTTCAACCTTGTTTCAGCACTAACCTCAAATATATCAGTAGCAGGTACAGAAACAATAGCATCAGGCAAATATTTTTCTATATACTTAGCCATATCTATTGCCCTCTCTCCAGGAACATAATTTTTAAAATTTATTACTATCATTTTACAAATTTAACATCCTTATATTTTTAAATTTCTCCTTCATCGATTTCTTTCATAATTTCATCAGTTGACTTTCTAATATTTCTTTCCTTTCCCCATAAAAAGGAAAGATTTCCTACTTTTCCGATTTTGTTTTCTATTATATTATCTTTTATTTCTACTTCCATATTATTAAATATCTTGTAACTATTCAAATTTAACTATATTTATTAAATACAATTTCCCTTGCCCTTTTAGATAACTCAAAAGGATTTTTAGCCTTCCAAATATTTCTGCCAACTGCAACCCCCATAGCTCCAGCCCTCATTACATCGCGAATATCACGTAAGAAAGCTCCTTCTTCCTCCTTAATTCCTCCTGCAACAACTACTTTTGTCTTTCCAGCACATTGAACAGTCCAATGCAAATCATGTAAATCTCCTTCTCTCTTTAATTTTACAATATCTGCTCCTATTTCCAAACCAACACGGGCAGCATAAGCCATCAATTCTACAGGGCTTTTACCTTTAACTCCTTTCCCTCTAGGATAAATCCACGCAATCACGGGAATTCCGCGTGCATGAGCCTCTTTTTCTATCGTATCAAACTCTTTCAACATAATATTTTCATAATCACTACCAATATAGATAGTATAACCAACTGCAACAGCACCTAGCTTCAAAGCCTCTTTAACACTACAAATCTGTTTAGATAAAGGCTCAGTTTGTGATAAACTTGTTTTTCCATTTAACTTTATAATCAACGGCACTTTACTTTTTTTTATCTCTTTATTATATTTTTCAGCAATTCCTTTTTGGAAAATCATTGCATTAAACTTGCCTTTCTGAGCAATTTCAATTATATATCTAGGATCAACATTCTTGTCATTGAATTCAACAGGTCCATGCTCCATTCCTTGATCATATGCTAAATAGAATGCTTTCCCCTTAGTCATAATCTTATTCAGTTTAACTTTCATCTTTCCTCTTTATTATTATCAAATCCATACATTCCATTATTTATAAATTCTAGCCTAAAAAGACCATATAATTTATTTTATAAGTTGGCTCGGTGTAAAAGAATATATCCTAAAAGATATACTTTGTAATCTTTCTAATAAATTCACAACACGTAAAATCTCTTGCTAGTTAGCTGGGAAAAATAGAAGGTTAGGGTTGATCAGATGGTCTATTCAATAAATGTTATTTCTTAATCTTTATTTTTTGAACTGGCTTAGCTCCACCAAAAATAACAAAAAAGATAATTCCAGTTATGAATGGAATAACAAAATTTCCTCCTCCAACCATAAAAGTCCCTAGACTTGATAGAATAAAACCCAATACTCCCCAAAGGAAAGCTTTTGACCAATTAAATTCTTTCAATAACATAAAATAACCTGAGATTTATAGTTTATATTATTTGTTATTATAGTATTAAATTCACAACAATTAAATAGAAACCTTTAAATATAGGGTTACCTAATAGGTAACTATATAAAATGGCAACAGAAATACCTCAATATGGCTTGAAAGCATATGCTTTGTTTTTTTCAAAGCATAAAGATAAAGAAGAATTCAAACAATCAGAGTTAGATTGGATAGTTGGGCAAAGCATGAAAAAGAAGATATTTTCTTTATTATTAAGAGCGGGCTGGGTTAAAAAGCAATCAGATAATACTTATATTTGCATAAATCCAGAGATTATAATTAAAAGTTTATTGGAATTTAAGGTTCCTCAAATAATAAAAGAAGCTGAAAGAGACTATGCTTTTACTAATTTATCTGCTGTAGAGATTTGGAGTGATTATTCTTATGTTCAAAGAGGAATAGAAAAGTCTCCTTATTTTATTAAAGTTTTAAAGAAAGATTTAAAATATTGGAAAAATTTCTTTAATAGACATAATATTCCAAATTATGTTAATGAAGGAACTACAATCGGAGAATATATTATCTTAATTCCTGTTAAAAAATTAAGTTTTGTAGAAAAAGAAGATTATAAAGTTGAAAGCTTAAAAGAAACAATTAGAATAGCAAAATTAAATGAAATGTATTTGTATGCTTACAATTACATAAGGAACAAATATAAAAATGTTACAGCTTAGAGAAAAAGAGATTTTTGAAACATTAAAAAAGATAGATAAATTTAACTTTGTTATTATTGGAGGATATGCTGTAAATGCTTACACTCTTCCAAGATTTTCAGTTGATTGTGATATTGTAGTCAAAGATACAAAGGAATTAAAAGAAATAGAAGAAGTCCTAATAAATTTTGGTTATATTAAAGAAGAAAATAATAAAGACAAGACTTCTTATTATGGAGATTTTTTAAGATTAGAAAAAGATTTAGGAGATAATATTAAAGTAAGCGTAGATATTTTAATCAAAGAAGTTTTAGATAGGCAAACAAACGCCACTTTTCCTGCTGATTGGGTATTTGATAATTCAGAAATAAGAACATTAAGAGGAAAAACAATTACAGAAGAGTTAAAATTGAAAATAATAAATCTAGATGCTTTATTTGTCTTAAAATTTGTAAGTTGTCGTTTAACAGACATAAGAGACATTTTTATGTTAGCGCCCAATATAAAAAATAAAGAACGGGTAAAAGAAGAGATTTCAAAAAAATATGATTTTAATAAATTATTTTCAAAGGTTGAAAATAAAATAACATCAAAACAGTTTAAGGATAGTCTACAGGGAGTTTATGGAATTATAGACGAAAAAGTTTTTGAGAAGCATAAAAAAGCAATTCTAGATATGGGAAAAAGTAAGTAAAATAAAAACAATATTTAGAAAGTATATCCTTTTTGATATACTCTGTGTAAACAAATGTATCCCTTTAGTTACTTTTTGTAACGAGCTATTTGTTAAAACTTATCATATATTTTATGATAAATATGGATCTGGAGAGGATCGAACTCCTAATTACTCAAATAAAATAATAGACTAAAACTTCCATTACAATACATGTCTGAACTACTTTCTCCCTGTAAACCAAGAACCAAATTTTGAAAGCATACCCTGTTCTTGATATTCAACTCCAATAAGACTTCCTGCAAGCTTCTTATAAGCAATAGAAATATCTCTATTTGGAGCATACAAAGTTACAGGAGTTGAAGAAGCAAGTGCCTCTAATACTTTAACATCTTCTGGAAGTACAGACAACACAGGAATACCAGAAGCGTTTGAAATATCCTCAGCAGACAACTCAAAATCCTTATACCTTGCTCTGTTAATAACCAAACCTCTAATAGGAACCTTGCGCTGTTTAGCTATCTTTACTGCATGAAGCGTTGCACTCAAAGTAGGAAAATCCAGCGAACTAACAACCAACAATTCGTCAGAAGACATGATAGTAGCAAGCATCTCGTCGTTTAAAGAAGGCGAAGAATCAAGAATTATCACATCATAATAGTCTTTCAATGGTTCAAGTTTGCTTTTCAATTTTAATGGAGAAATATTCTTTGGCAACAAAGAGCCAGGCAAAACATGCAAGCCAGAGTCATGTTCATACAGCGCCTGGAATGGAGAAACATCTCCCCTCAAAACATCATGAATAGTTGCCTGGGGTGTAACAAGCCCCACATGCATCCCACAATGAGGAGTAGAAAAATTAGCATCGACTAATAACACTTTTTTACCAAACTCACTTGCCAAAGCAGAGCTTATATTTGAAGAAACAGTCGTCTTACCAACTCCCCCCTTAACTGAAATTACTCCTATTGTAATACATTTACCCATTCTTGAAAACCTCTGCAATCCTATTAACTATAACTCTTGAAGGATAATTAACACTCGGTATCTTCCTTATAGTTCCATCTTTTAAAATATGTTTTTTAGAATCAATTTTATTAATCTCAACTTTTTTAGTATTTTTCTTTTTTACTCTCTTTGTATTATTACTGCTTCGTGTTCGCTTAATTGCTTTCATGGTATCACTTTGTTCTTGTGTATTACAATTATATCAGTCCCGCCTTTTAAATATTATGTTTTAAATTGAATAATGTAAAAAATTTAAATATCTTTAAACAACTTTCTTAAAATTTAACCCTTCATAACAGCCAAAGGTCTCAATTTCGCAACGATATTTCCTATTCCAAGCTCATTTGAAACCCGCACAACTTCATTAACATCCTTATATGCTTCTGGTGCTTCCTCTAGAACTCCTTTCTTCGAACCTGCTTTTATCATAATATCTCTTTCTTTCAAATTTTTAATAATTTTATCAGAAGAAAGATTATTTTTTGCATATGTCCTAGACAATAATCTTCCAGCTCCGTGTGCCGTAGATGCAAAAGAAATTTCTCTTGCTTTTTCTGTACCAACTAAAACATAAGAAGCCGTTCCCATACTTCCAGGAATAAAAATCGGCTGCCCAACCTTTCTATAATCTTTTGATATTTCAATTCTTCCAGGCCCTAAACTTCTCGTAGCACCTTTTCTATGTACGCACAAAATTACTTTTTTTCCATCAATCTCAAATTCCTCGAATTTTGCTATATTATGCGCAATATCATAAACGACTTTAACTCTGGTTCCAGGAAAATATTTTTCAAAACTCTTTCTCACCTGATAAGTAATAAATTGCCTATTAACAAATGCAAAATTTGCAGCTGCAGCCATAGCAGCCCTATATTCCTTCCCTAATCGTGATTCAATTGGTGCACAAGCCAATTCCCTATCTGGCAAATCCTTAAATCCATACTCCTTTTCCATTTTATGAATATAATCAGAAGCAGTCTGGTGCCCTAACCCTCTACTTCCAGTATGAATCATAACAACAATCTGACCTTCATTTTCTAATCCAAATATATTGGAAATTTTTTTATCAAATATTTCCTCAACTTCCTGTATTTCCAAAAAGTGATTCCCAGAACCTATCGTCCCAAGCTGATCCCGTCCTCGTGCTTTTGCCTTCTGTGAAACTTTTGAAGCATCTGCCCCTTCAATTCTACCTTTATCTTCTATATGCTCAACATCTTCCTTAGTTGCATAACCTTTATCAAAAGCCCACTGCAAACCTTTTTCCAAAATTTCATCCAACTCTTTATCATTAAATTTAAGTTCAGAACCTTTTCCAACTCCCGAAGG
This sequence comes from Nanobdellota archaeon, assembly GCA_030647095.1. GTDB lineage: Archaea > Nanobdellota > Nanobdellia > Pacearchaeales > GW2011-AR1 > UBA73. The sequence goes on from JAUSKH010000009.1 coordinate 7,799, forward strand.
AACAGTCTTGTACAAATCATTTAAAACCTGCTCTCTTTTCTTCAAAAATTCCTTCTTAGATAAATTAAGGGCAAGTAAACGGACTCCACAATTTATATCGTAGCCCGTTTGTCCAGGAGAAATTACGCCTTTGTTTAAATCGTATGCAGAAACTCCTCCTATGCATGCGCCATACCCTTGGTGAGAATCTGGAAGCACGACAACATGTTTCACAACTCCAGTCATCATCGCCATATTCTTAGCCTGTTCTAAAGTTTTATCCTGTTTTATTTTTTCCAACAGCTGTTCAGAAGCATACACAGTAATAGGAACGTTCATCTTACCTTCTTTCTCAATTTGCCAAATATTTTCAGCTATTTTTTTTATCATATGTTCTTAATAAAAAAGAGATTACATAATATTTAAAATCACCTATAAAGATTAAACATCCAATACAGCCTGGACTTCCCAGCCAGTTTTTACCTTTTTCAAATACATTTCAGCATACGTTGCAGCCTTAACATGATCTAAATCCTTATACTTCTTAACTTCGTCTCCATAAAGTTTACCTTTTAGTTTATTTTCATCAATAGATAATTTTGCCTTAACAACAATAAAACCCTCTGCATCTAACAAATAAATCAATTCGTCCAAAAAACCATAAAATAAAGCTTCCAAATCAGCCCCTTCCAAATTAATCTCCTTTATCTTATTAGACTTAATTTTTCCTCCCCTAGATACATGAAAAGAAAAAGCTGAAGCAGAATTCTCAAAAGCCTCCTCAAGATTCTTTCCATATGCCCTGAATTTAATGTCTGCAGTATGTTCAAAAAACTCAAATTTCTGTTTTTTCATCTATTAACAAGGAAGATTAGATTTATAAATTTATTAAATCTCATAATGGAATGAAATTTTTAGATGTTATCATAATCATGGGGCTTATAGCCGCCTTGTGTTTCGGTTTATACTTTTTATGGAGCAACCTTCCACCAACAGCATCAGTAGAATTTGAATCTTATAAAAACAATATATCTGAGAATACACCAGCAAAAAGCGTACAATTCTATCCAAACATGAGATATGAAGATAAAGAAATTAGTTATTCATTATCACCTAATTGCACTAATAAAAAAAGAACAGACGCAACTAACGCCTTTGAATTATTGCAAAGTAAAACTGTTTTAAGTTTTTATGAATCAACTGGAGACCCTGAGATAATAATCCTCTGCTCAAATATAATCCCGCAAGCAGAAGAAAAAAATCACTTCGTTGCAGGAGAGGGAGGTCCAGTCAAAATAATAAATACAAGTAGTTATTCAGTTATCCTAACTGGAAAGGTTTCTCTCTACAGTCCAGAAAAATGTGATGAGCCAAAAGTATCAACTCATGAAATACTGCATGCTCTCGGGTTTGATCATAATAACAATAAAGAAAGCATAATGTATCCAATAACAGACTGTAATCAGGAAATAGATAGGTACATAATAGATGAGATAAATAACCTATACAAAGAACCATCTCTTCCTGATTTAGAAATAGAATCAATAACAGCCAATAAAACAGGAAAATATCTAAATTTTAAAGCAACCATAGCAAACAACGGTCTTAAAGAATCAAAGAATTCTTCATTAGAAGTAATTGTAAATAACAATGTAATAAAAACCTTCCAACTTGGAATGTTTGATGTAGGGACAATACAATATTTAACAATAACAAATTTACAGATTTCTTCTGATGCAGATACTATTAATCTTATAATTAAAACTTCTGAAGCAGAATTATCAAAAGACAATAATAAAGCCACTATACGCGCAATAAAACCCAAACAAGGATAACTTTAAATAGAAGATTAAAGAAAAGATAGTATAAAAAGATGGCTGATAGAGACCAAATTTTAAAAGAGAAAGTAGAACACTCAGGCGTATTAGATTTCCCTGCATTGTATTCTTTTATCCATTCTTGGTTCAAAGAAGAAGGTTACGGAGTAATAGAAGAAAAATATTCTGAAAAAGTTGGCGGAAATACGCGTGATATAGATATAGAATGGAAAGCATCAAAAACTTTCTCAGACTACTTTAAAGTAGAGTATAAAATAAAGTACGAGGTAAAGGATCTAAGTGATGTAGAAGTTGAAATTGATGGCACAAGAAAAAAGATGAATAAAGGAAAAATTTCAATTGATATTACCGGAGCCTTGATAAAAGATCCAGAAAGTAAATGGGATTCCACTCCTTACTACAGATTCTTAAGAGATGTTTATAATAAATACGTTATTCCTTCCAGAGTTCAAAGCATGCGAAATAAAGTACAATCAGATGTAGTAACAATAAAAGAAAAAATAAAATCTTATCTAGATCTAATAGGAAGAAGATAAAACTTCTTTGTCTCTTAAAAAGCTATACAAATGTTTAAAAATAAAGCACACTCACCTTAAAGTATGCAAAATAAATTCATAATCCCCTCACTGTTACTACTTCTTTTAATAACACCGATTGTTCTTGCAACACCCGATCTTCAAATACAAAAAATAGGTCGCAACACAGTAATAATATCTGAATTAGAAAATCCAGCTATTTTTGATTTCATAATTAATAATAAAGGACAAGCAGATACTTTTGAAATTTATTCTCTTGTTGGTGTTTCATTCAGTCCTAAAGGAAAATTCGATCTATCAACAGGTAAAAGTACAATCCAAGTAATGGTATATCCTACAGATGAAATGCGCGCTACATCAGGATATCTAACTTTTGAATATCAACTTCGAGGTCAAAAAACAGGGATTTTCAAAGACAATCTTATAATAAAAATAGTTCATCTCCAGGAAACACTAGCAATAATCCCTGCTCCTCTTCAACTAGATGACCCTACAGCAACAGTCCTTGTAAAAAACACTCAAGATATCGAACTAAACAATTTAGAGCTCAACATTTACTCCTCTTTGTTTAATTCAACAAAAGTCATCTCTCTTAAACCTTATGAGAAAATGAACATTTCAATTCCCATTGAAAAAGAAAAAACAAGTAGTCTCCTAGCAGGTCCCTACATAGTAACTGCTGATATTCAGTTAAAAAATCAAAAAGCAGCTATAGAAGGAAATATTAATTATCTAGAAAAAGAGGGAGTTTCAACAGATAAATCATCAAGCGGCTTCATTGTTAGAAAAACAACAATAACTAAAACGAATGAAGGAAACGTACCAGTTACAGCAACAATAGAGATGAGGAAAGATATTCTTTCAAGGCTCTTCACAGTCTATTCCATAGAACCTAATTCAGTCAATCGCCAGGGACTTGTTGTAGATTATATATGGGAGAAAAAAATTAATCCTACTGAAACATTTACTATTAACTCTACAACAAACTACACATTTCCATTTATATTGGCAATACTAATTGTAGTTATTGCATTGCTTGCTAAATTATACTCACTAACTGCTGTTGTATTACAGAAAAAAGTTTCTTTTGTAAGAACAAAAGGCGGAGAACTAGCACTTAAAGTTAACATTCATGTAAAAGCTAGAAAGCATGTAGAAAACATACAACTCATAGACAAACTACCTGCAATGGTAAAACTCTATGAAAAATTCGGCAGAATGCCTAATAAAATAGAAAAAGAGTCAAGAAGAATAATCTGGAACATAGACAAATTAACAGCTGGTGAAGAACGAGTTTACTCCTATATAATGTATTCTAAAGTAAAAGTAATAGGTCGCTTTGAACTTCCTGCAGCCACCGCTGTTTATGAAAAAGATGGCAAGACTCAAGAAGTCTTGTCAAACAGAGCTTTCTTCGTCTCTGAAACCGCTAAAACAACAGTTGAATAATTATCAGAATTATTTCTTTATTGCTCCAAATGGATTTGATATCCTAGATTACTACAATTATTCCAGTTCGTTCCTTTTGGAGGCTTAAAGAATACCTTAAAGCTTACTTCGATTGGGATTCTTTATTAATTTCTCAATCCTGCTAAGCTGTTTCTGTATTTCTTCAATTTCTCTTTCAGCCTTCCTATTAACAAGGTAATCATACTGTGCTCTTATTCTATCTTTTTGTTCTTCTCTATTCTGCGACATAAGAATAATCGGTGCTTGAATAGCTGCCAAACAAGATAATATCAAATTGAGAAAAATGAAAGGATAAGGATCCCAAGGTCTTCCGAGTTTATAAGAAATCAAAAAGAAAGCATTCATTAAAGACCATAAAATTAAAAAAGCCATAAAAGTAAGAATAAATCCCCATGATCCCATAAAATTAGTCACCGTATCAGCAGCCTTCTGCCCAAAAGTCCATCTATGTGTCAGAGCAGGATAATTACCAATATTATGCCCTCTTTCCTCTTTTACCATCCAAAAGCGTAGTAAACACCTATTAAAAAAGTTTCTAATCCTTATTAATAAGCTTTAAATAACATCTGTTTCTTTTCATAATGACCCTCCGTAGCTCAGTGGTTTAGAGCGTCTGGCTGTAGACAAAAGTCTAGCGCGGACATTCCCGAAGTTAGGGACAAGGATGAAGCGCGATAAGCAGGCAATCCAAAGGTCTTGCACAAAAATGCAGAACCCGGAAGATCCCCAGTTCGATTCTGGGCGGGGGGATTTTTTAAAAATAGAAATTTTTATATATCGGCCAATATCTAAATAACTATGGCAGTAGAAAATATCTTAAGGGACATTGAAGAAAGAGAAAGAGCGGAGCTTACTGCTCTAAATGATGACAGATTAAAAATAGAAAAAATAGCTGGTTTTTTAAATTCTGGAAAAGGTACGCCTTCACAAAGAGCAGAATTATCTATTGGATTAGCAGTACTTAGAAATACCCCTCATATAAAAAAATATGGGGAACATGTATTAGAAAGAGAATGTTCTGGAGGTATTGAAAAAAGAATTGTTTGTTCTGGTTACAGAGGTTTCGATCCTATCTATTCTGAGCAGGCGATTTATGATAGTGTAGATACCATAGAAGTTGACAACGGGCCGGTCATGACTAAATCTCGCGGAGGACCTGGCAAAGTATATTATAGAGTTCCTGGCGGTCCTTCTGTTGATGTTGATGTTGATGTTGTTAGTGTTCCCTTAAAAAATTCAGGAGGCGGAGGCGTAGCATTGCCAATCTTCGGAGCATTAGTAATAGCCGCAGCAGGTCTGTTCGCTATAAAAAGTTGCGGTAGTTCTTCAGCAATCGAAAAAACATTCAGTTTGGAATCTAGAGCATCTCAGACAACTGTTCAAACATACCGCCCTTTAGATATGGGATTAATCAAAAAAAAGAATGGCACAGGAAGTAATATTGGCGAAACAATAAGGAATAATCTCAGTAAAGATTCGGTTTGGATTGGGGATTATTCTTTTAGTGATACGCCCGCCAATATAATGCAATTTTATAGAGAAAATCCAGGGCTGTTTGGAGCGTCTTCGATTGAAAAGATTTTTAAAATTGATACTTCTGATGAATCAATTTACCGGAAGGGTACAGGGCATGTTAAAGTATTGGATATTTCCCCTTATGGTGGCATTTACACTCACGGTTGGTTTTTGAGAGGAAAAAATAAAGAATCTGGAGAAGAAAAAGAATATATCTATAGTCCAAGGTTTTTAATCTGTGATTCTGAAGAAGAGGCAATTAAAACTGAAAGAGTGTGGTGGGGTTTTTATTCAAATGATAAAATTGGGGAGTCAATGGAAAAAAGAAGAAAAGACGATGCTTACGAACTAAGATTAATGGGATTAAAGTTTGATGAATCAATAGTATTTCCATATAACGGATATGAAGGCAAACATCCTATAAAAGAAATAACATTAAAATTTCTTGCTCGCCCAATGCCTCATAAAGATCGTTCTGAACCTAGAGAATTTTAATTAGGACAATTTAAAGACAGATTTATAAAATAATGATTCTTTAAGTTTTTATGAAGAAATTAAACTTGTTCGCAGTAAAAAGAAAAGAAGAAAGAGCAGAACTGATTATTGAAAAATCGCAAGCTTTTGTTTCATTAATTAGAAAAATAATTAAAAAGCAAGATTTAAATTGGAAAAAAAGAAAACCTTGGCACATCAGCACCAAAACTCACGGTTAATCAATTAAAAGGTCAACTATATCAGCAATAAACCTACAATTCGAAAATAGAAAGAATTAATTCCCAATTGAACACTTTTAATCGGGTTAGGGCGGGGGGATAATATTCTTTCTAAGTAAAAAACCAAATAGAAAAAACTCTAAAACGATAATTTATAAATACTAATTAATACAATAAATTTTATGGCACTACCAATACAGTTTAAAATAGAAAGGGAAAGAAAAATGAAATGCGCGACTGCGCAGCAAGCATTAGAATCCCTTGGAAAATACGAAGAGACTAGCTATCTGGCTCCGGGATATATGCCGGGGAACCAGTCTTTAGGAATACGTGAAAGATCTGGAAAACCGGTCCATTGGTTAGTTGAAAGATTAGGAGAAAGTATAGATAATTATCAACAATGTCAGGAAAGAGTTGGGGGAATCTATAGGTTGCATAGGAGTCTACGATCTGCAGGATACCACGATTCACCCGCCCAATTAGGCTCATACTTCAAGCAAATAAAAGAGATTAATCATGGTAAACGGGGGCTTACCGGCAGAGGATCCAGATTATTTAAGATGAAATTTGATTCTCTAAGTCTGCTATTATTTTTACCCAAGGATAACCAAAACAGAATCAAGGGCTTGAATCTTAAAAGACCTGGAGAAAAAACTCCCGAAGGCACTAAAATTGGAGAAATAAGGGAATATGAAAACCTTGAGGGGTATACTGCAAGAGTGATGTCTGTAATTGACCAACTCCCTAAAAGAATAAGATTAGCTTCGAGATTCCTACCAGGATACTGCCCAAAAGAAGTTGAAACAATGACTCCTAACGCACAAACCTGCGACCTTTTTGCACTATGATTCTTAAAATCTTATCCAAGATTTTTCTAGATCAAAATAAAAAGCCCTCTTCTGCCGAGATATTAAGCTTCAAGTCCAAAAATACTTTGTAGTTATAAATAAAATATCTGGTTAATCCTCAATTGAACACATTCAATCGGGTTAGGGCGGGGGGATTTTTTTATTTTAACTTACCCTTTTTCAATAAACTCTTCAATCTCTTTTTTCTTATTAATATTTAGAGAAACTTCTAAGCCATAAGAAGTCGGTTTAGATAATAAAAGTCCTTTCCTTAAAAGTTCATCAATAACCTTCCTAACTTCTTTTCTGCTTCTAAGATAATCTGGAAGCCCCTTAGGAAGATTGTGAATGCTTGTATGTTTGTGCATCCACATTCTATGCCTTACTAATTTCCTCAAAATAAACCTCTTTATATCCTCCTCTATTTGCATATCAACTTTTAGTTGTGAATATTTAAATTCTTAACGGTTCAGTAACTCCGATTTAACAATTACTATAATAGCCATCTAAGTTAATATATTAGAAATGTTTATAAAGTCAACCTCCTTAAGGGTATCATGGAAGACGATAACGAAGAAAGTGTGAGTATTTTCGTAGAATACTTCGGAAGCTCGCCATATGTAAAAGTCCTTGACTTCCTAATAGAAGGACAAGACTTTGATTACAGCATGACCGAAGTAGCAAGAGGAGCAAAAGTAGGCTGGAGTGCATTCACAAGAATTTGGGAACAACTGCTAAAAAAAGAAATTATTGTATCAACACGAGTTATTGGCAACGCAAAGCTCTTTAAGCTCAACAGAAAAAACCCTTCTGTTATTAAACTGATTAAATTCGATTGGGATTTGACTAAGTTAGAAACAGAAAAATTTAATAAAAAAGAGACAATCAAAGTTTAAATCTATAATTTTTCAGAATCGAAAACTTTTATTCAGGTTAAAACAATAATACTATCTTTACCACAATAATCCTTAAATAGCTATTAAATATAAACATAAATATGCTAGAAAATATTAACGGTAAATTAATTAATAAATTAGAACAAGCTAGAGATCAAACAAGATATTCATACAGATATGGAACATTACAAATCAATCTTACCAGAAAATATAATAAACTATCCAGAAGCTAAAGATGATAGACCGCCGTTAATAAAACCAGGACAACAATTAGCAGGAACAAAACCACCATAATCGAATTGAAAGGAGAGATAAAATGAGAAACAAATTAATTTTAACAACAGCTTCTATATTTGCAGTAGCATTTTTAGTTTCAATGGTTTCAGCTTATAGCTGTTCAAGTTATGACACAGTAATAAAGGCAGACTTTAATCATGATGGAACTGTTACAAATTCTGACGTATTAGCAGTAAAAAATGTTTTCACTAGCAATATTTCAGGTTGCGATATGAGTACAGCGATATGTAAAGCAGCAGATATAAATAATAATAATAGGGTAACAAACTCAGATGTGTTGCTTACAAAGGCACTTATAGGATGCAAGACCGACGACGATGGAGACGGAGTATTGAATAAGTATGATTTATGCCAAAACACACCAATACACACTAGTGTAGATGCTTTCGGTTGTTCTACACAACAGTTTTGTAATCAAATCTCAGTAGTAGATAATTTCAATGATTGTAGAAATGGCGACTGGAATCTTCCAGGAACACCAGGATTTGGTGGACTATTGTACGATTGTACAATCCAATTAAATCAGACTACTGCTAAATTTATGTGCGTAGCTACACCATTCGCTGGTTAAATCAAAAACCTTTTAAATTTCATTTTTTTATTGCCAAATTGGGTTTAATACCCCGCAGCTCTGCTGCGTCGTCAGATTTGGCGATTAGAGATTTCCGTCTTGAAACCGAGCGGAATACCCCATCAGCTTGCTGTGGGAATAGCGAAGGTTTAGGAAATCTCTTTATTACTCATAATTACTGATTCTTCACATAATCAATAACTGTTTCAAGTTCGGTATATCCAACAGTGACAGAAAAACCACTTGGTGCCCAAAGGCAACCATTGGGATATCTTTTTCTAAAATCAGAATAGAAAGAATAATAACTAAAAAGACCCCTCAGACTTTCGAGAACTAGAATTAATAACAACTTTATCTTTTATTTTAAGATAGCTCACATCCTCAAGAGAATATTTATCCAACACACCATCTTTAAACTTCAGTATAAAAACATGCGCATTTGTACTAATTTGATCAAAGTCAATAGTCGCGTTATCATCATTGAAACCCATATATTCTACAGAATTAGCACTTTGAGCTATACGCAAAACAGAAACACTTTCATTTTCTAATACTATTTTAGTATTTTGAGCAATTAGTGTTGAATCAGGCGAAGGAGAATGCGGAATAAGAACGCTATTATATATTCTATTCTGACCAGAAGTAAGATTTACATGCTCCTTATTCCATATACGATATCTTTCGGTATTGCTACCAAGATAAGCATGATTATAACTTCCAACATAATCAGTAACAACCCGTCCTTTCATATTTGGGAAAATTATCAACAAATCCCAAGGAATATTTTGCCACTGGTTTAGATAGTATCTACCTCCAATATTCATAGAAGGAACTGTCTGGAAAGCAGTATTAAACCAATTAGATCCCTGAGCTCCATATATAGAAAGTGTTTGCCAAGCAGGTCCGACATCAACGCTAAGAGCACTACGAGCAGTAATAGTATCACTCACCCAAAGAATCCCTTCTTTGCTAAATATAAAACGTCTTCTTAATTGAGCAGGATTCCCAGTATAATTTTCTATATCAATAACAGCATAGCTCATCATATTATTATCTACAAACTCTGGAACAGTTGTATATTGCTTTCCATAATCAAGTTCATAACACTTATCTGTTACTCCTTTAAGCTGGAATGTATTATGAAATTCACGGGCATTTCTTGTATATCCTGGATAACTTAATAATACGCTAGCATTGCTAATAAGAGAACTAATTCCTCCTGTATCGCAATGTCCATGTCCAAGAGCAGGAGCAAGCTCAATCATAGCATAGAATGAATCAGGTTGCCAGCCGTTTCTTAAAATTAGCTTATCAGGTATAATCTCAGGAAGAACATATGCAGGATACCCACTAATTGATCTCTCTGCTAAACCAAGTATTCTCACCCCATGACGATAGGTTACAACACTTGATACATTAGGAATTTGTTCTAAAGAATTGTCAGAAGCATACATCCATGCACTCATGAAAGCAGTCATAGAGTCTTGTTTGATATAATCAGTTCCCATAATATCTACTTTAGCAGACGGCACTCTCTGTTTTGTCCATTCAAAAGTTCTATGGGCGACCCACCGTAACTGTTTACTTAAAGTATCATCCCTACCTTCATAAGCACTAGCCCATTTTTCAAAGAAAGCTGTCCAATATCCAGGCCTATTATTAACTCCCCCAGAATTATCACCATATGTAGCAATAAAACCAAGAGGACTCGCGTAATTAAGATATCTTGAAATAAGCTCTTTAACTCTTGGGTCATTATAAACACTAGAACGTTCACTATCGTTCAAAGTTTCAATCCAGGTATTAAGTTCCATAAAGACTAGACCATTATAATTATAAGAATTAGTGTTAAAATCAGCATACTGATACCAGGAATCCCATACAGCGTTTGTATACCAAGTTCTATTATCATTACCTGCTACATTTGGGGAATTTGGATATAAATAATTTATAAGACGAATAGTTGTTCCAGGACCAAAACCAGCAGCATCCGCACCAATTTCGTGCGCATGAGACGACCACAACAACTCATTTTCCATACTCTTTTCGTACGTAAGCAAATAATCTCTTGCTTCATCCTTCTGCGCTTGCGTAAGATAATTATGTATCCACAAATATCCTTCGGCCATTATTGGTCCATCAGATCTTCTCAAATATCTACCAGAAGGCGCAGAATAATTTGGATTAGTATAAACATTATAAAGAAGCCACATAAAACCAAGAGTTCTATTTATATAATTAATATTTTGGATAGGAGGATTATGCAGAAGGTCATTACCATTACCTAAAGCACGATAAAAAAACGCCTGTTGTTTTATATACTCATAAGCATAAAAATGATTAATATTAGTAGAGTTTTTACCAACATCACTTAAATAAAGATTATCACCATTCCCACCCCTATCTTTAAAAGTCCCGATAATATAGGTCAGATAAACACTCCTATTAACAACTATTGCATTTAAAGAGGTAATATTTTTTTGTTGCCACCTACTCTCATTTATATTATCTATAAGAACCTGATAGTTAAAATAAGATTTAGTAAGCACATGAAGCGATACCTCTAAATATATCATTTCAGGTTTTCCAACACTCTCAAAATTATTACTTATGAGGAAGAAAGAAAAATTATCAGCCCCCTCATAATTATTATTAGGAATATAAAAAAGCAAATTATTTCCTCCATTTAGCATATAAGGAAGATCATTAGAAGACAAAGCATGATTATTAGAAGCGTCTTTTAACATTCCATGATCAGGTAAAGAATTTACAACAAAAGATGTTTCATTAGAATAATTTCCCATGAGGTAAATTGGTTGAACAGCACTAATATTTACAGCGACAACAACCACATTAGAATAAGCGCTAAGTAAAGAGGCACTTCCATTATAATCAAAACTAATAAATAAGTTTCCTGTATCGTTTTCTTCTCCAGAACCGCTACCAGTCACTGCAGTTGCAACAGGATTCGAAGATACAATAGATATTGATATATCAGTAGAAAGTACAACAGCGTATACCGAAATCTTAATTATTTTTCCTGTAAGACCATGCTCTGCAGCAAGGATGTGTATAGGTATAGTCTGCAATTCTTCTAACGAAGTCGTATTGTATTTAGTAATAGTAGAAATCTTTTTTGTATTGTCTTCTACTACAACAATAAAACCGATAACCTTGCCTTTCCCAGCGTTTCTCTGTAATACAAAGTCTATATTATTTTGCGAATCAACCTTAATGTTTCGTATAGTAAAACTAAGTGAATTGAACTGTAGTTCATCTTGGGTTTGTTGTCCTGCTCTCTGTAATAGCGGTCTGATGGAAAACCAGATAATTGCAACAGCTACCATCACTAACAAAACTAGAAGAACGCTCACAACTATTCCACTAAGTCCCCTTTTTTGCATTAACAAAAAAGTTATTCTTGATTAATAAATGTTTCTTCTAATAGATAATAAAATCTTATTTTTTACCTATAGTCAAGGACATTAATATTTCCTTAGTTTGTCGTTGACTATTTAGGGAAAGATTTTTGTCTTTCACTATAGTCAAAATTTATGTCTTTCCGGACAAAGCAGAAAAATCCTTCCATAACTGAACAGATAAAAATCTATCTTTTCCAAATTCTCCTCATAACGTCTTGAGTATTTCCATAAGGATCTCTTATACCTATCAAATTGCGCTCCCCCAACTCATTTCTAAATTCTAACTCCCGTTGTAATCCAATATAGCTTGATTCTACAGATTCTCTCTCAGAATCCCTATAAAATCTATCTCTATAAGCAACAATATAAATCGCAGCTTCCTGTTGTATTGATGTAACAGCAGCCGTAATATGCTGCGCCAAACATCTCTTAGAATTAAAACCAAAAAATCTACTTCCCACCATAATCTCTTTTATTGATAGCTCTTCAAGAAAACATTTTTTCTCAGAAATATCAGTAAAATCATTGCCATTATCTAAAGTCCTTGCCTTAAGCTGAACATCTTTCTTTAAATATAAATAATAACTAGCAGAATACTCCTTTTCCAAATAACCTTTTCTTCCACCAAATGATTGTTTTAACATTACCAAACTACCATTAAGCTCGTCTGGACTAAAAATAATCTCCTTTTCAATATGAACAGATGAATAATCATCTACCAAATGTAAATAGTCCAACCATGCATAAGCAATAGTTGCCTTAGTTTCGTCTACATCTTTTCCTAAAGGAATAGATAGCATTCTTCTACTAAACGCTAAAATCATTTCCATTTTTTCGACCTTTTCTTCTTTTAAAAAACATAATGGAAATTTGATTCGCCTATTCCCTTCTTCCTCAATTAAATGCTCCTCATCCAAAGCGTTCTGCCTATTATACGCATATCTTACAACATTCAATGCTTTCTTAAATTCCTTAGGATCGTATGAACTCATAAAAAAAGGTAGTTACTTAACTTTTAAATCTTTATCATACATAAACATTTAATAAATACCTAAACATCTAACTCACATGCCATATGATATTATAATCGGCAGGGATTCTGCTGATAAAGAGAAATTCGAAAAAAGAGGCCTTATCTTTCTAGGAAAAGGCTATGTTAAAATGGGGAACTATACCTCTCTTTCAAATAAAATCTGGATGGATGTCGCAAGGTCTCATGTAATTCTTGTTGCTGGCAAGAGAGGTTCCGGAAAGTGTCTTCATGGAGATACGTTAATAACTCTAGAAAATGGGGAACAAATACCAATAAAAGACCTGGAAAATAACAAAGAAAATGTGCTTTCGTTAAATGAAAAACTCAAAATAGAGAAGAGTAAAAAATCTGACTTTTTTTCAAGGAAAGTAAATAGATTACTAAAAATAAAATTGAGAAGTGGAAAGGAAATTAAATTGACTCCAGAACATCCTTTATTTACAATAAAAGGCTGGGAAGAAGCTCAAAAACTGAATCTTGGTAGTAGAATAGCAACTCCTAGAAAACTTCCTTGTTTTGGTGATAAGGAAATGCCAGAACATGAAGTAAAGATTCTTTCTTACTTAATAGCGGAAGGACACACAAAGAAAATAGTCCTATTTGCAAATATGGATGAAAAGATTGTTAGTGAATTTAAAGAATCGTTAAAACTTTTTGATCCATCATTAAGATTAATCAAAGAAAAAGAAGCCCATTATAGAATATCCTCTCCAAAATGGACAAATAAAGTCTTAGAACATAATAAAGAAAGAAACGAGAAAGGTCAATTTATAAAAGGCAATAAAAATATCTATAAAAAAAGAAGCATTAGAAAGCTTATAGAGAGAGAACAGTTATTTGGTTTGTTATCTACAGAGAAGTATTTATCACAAAATATTATGCAGTTAAATAAGGAGCAACTTTCTCTATTCTTAAACAGATTATTCAGCTGTGACGGAAGTATTTATAAAACCAACAATAATTGGGAAATATCATATTGTTCATCGTCAGAAAAACTAATAAAACAAGTACAGAATTTACTATTGAGATTTGGGATTTTATCAAAACTAAGAAATAAAAGAATAAAATTAAATGGTAAAATCTTTCATTCATATGAACTAGTATTGAACGGTAATAATGTAACTGATTTCATAGATAATATCGGATTTTATGGTATCAAAGAACAGAGAGCAGCTATTGCGTTAAAAGAAGTAAGCAAAATAAAAAGGAATCCTAACGTTGATACAATTCCTAAAGAAATTTGGCAATTTTATAAGCCACAAAATTGGGCAGATTTAGGAAGAGCTATTGGATATAAACATCCTAAAGCAATGCGAGAACGCGTTCATTACTCTCCCTCTCGTCAAACCATGCTCCAAATAGCAAAAGTAGAAAATCATAACGGCTTAAAAATGCTAGCCGAATCTGATATATTCTGGGACGAAATAGTGTCAATGGAAATGCTAGAAGGAGAGTTTACTGTTTATGATATATGTGTTCCTAAAAATCATAATTTCATAGCTAATGATATAATAGTCCATAATAGTTACACGTTAGGAGCAATAGCAGAAGAAATTGCCAGCCTTCCAGAAGAGACTTCAAAGAATATAGCTTCCATAATTTTTGATACAATGGGAATTTTCTGGACAATGAAATATAAAAATGAAAAAGAAAAAGAACTCTTAGATTCATGGCAATTAGAATCAAAATTTCTACCAGCGAAAGTGTTTATTCCTTTTGGAAAAATGGAAGAATACAAACAAAAACTAATTCCTTTTGACGAAACCTTCGCACTTAAATCATCCGAATTAGAAGCGGAAGATTGGATTACGCTTTTTAATTTAGAAATGACTTCTCCAGCAGGAGTTCTCATAGAAAGAATAATTACAAAAATGAAAGAATCTGGTTTTCCATTCACACTTTCAGAAGTACAAAAAACAATAGAAAAAGATTCACGATCATCACAAGAAACAAAAGAAATTGGAATTTCCCTATTTTCTGCAGCAGATAGCTGGGGAATTTTCGCAAAAACAGCAGAAGGCACAAAAATAAAAGATTTAATAAATCCAGGAGTAACGACCATTTTAGATATCTCCATTTATAGTTCAATTGGAGCATTTAATATTAGAGCTTTAGTAATTAGTCTAGTCTCTCGTAAATTATTCACTTCAAGAATGGATACAAGAAGAAAAGAAGAATTTGAATCTCTTCAAAAAGGACAAGATTATCTATCATATAAATCAGAAAGAGAAGAACCTCTTATCTGGATATTTGTTGATGAAGCTCATGAATTTCTTCCACGAGAAGGAAAAACACCTGCTACAGACGCCCTTGTTCAACTCTTAAGAGAAGGTCGCCAGCCAGGTATTTCCCTAGTGCTGGCAACACAACAACCAGGTCAAATTCATAAAGATGTAATGACTCAATCAGATATAATAATTTCACATCGTGTAACAGCAAAACCTGATATAGAAGCCTTAAATGAAATAATGCAAACTTATCTCTTAAGCAGTATAAAACAACAAATTGATGATCTTCCCTCTCTCAAAGGTTCTGCTATCGTACTAGATGATAATTCAGAACGCATTTATCCAATTAGAGTGAGACCACGATTCACCTGGCACGGCGGTGAAGCTCCAACTGCTGTAAAAGCAGAAATAAAGTTATAATCAAAAAATCCTTGTATAATCTTTGGATTTTTGGATGCTCAAGATGTAAAGATTTCTCAAGCATCTTGACATAAGACTTATAAACAATATATTTACCACATATATATGACCAAGATATTCTCGGTTTTAAGTAGATTAGTAAAGCCCGATGGACAAGAAACTTCTGAAGAAAAATTAGAAGATAAAATTAACCAAGTCTTAGCAAAAGAAAAAGAAAAAATATATCCAACAACAGAGGACATTGAAAGGTTCGGTTGGGTAACTGGAGATAATAATCCTGTACATCGCCTAAAAAGCCGTGCAAAAAAAATGGGTTTTGACAATACGCCTATTATGGGCGCGCATATGGCTGCTTATGGAGAACAATATATTGTTGGCGCTGTTCAAACAATACGTGAATATGTAAGTTCAGATCTAAAAATAATAGGCCAAAAAACAAAATTCACTGCCCCAATTTACCCTCAAGAAAATATGTGGTGGCAAGTAAAGGGTGCACAAGAAAAGGGAGACACAAGATTTGATCTTTCTATAACAGGTGAGGTAAAAGGAAAGCCAAATCGTAATACAGTAGTAGAAATAACTTCACGCCTTGGCTCTGCATATCCTGCTATGCCTCAAATAGCAGGCCCATTACATTCACGAAAATATTTATTAGAATTAGATCACTTAGAAGAATTCTATAATAGTGTAGGAGGAAAATACGCAGGGAAAGTTCCTCACTCTCTTACTGCTGCATTCGTTCCAGCTACCCTGCTTCAATTGCTTGAAGAAAGGGCACATACAATGGAAGGAGCAAATCTAGTAATGGATTTTGATTTCCTCAACGACTCACAATTAGGTCTTATGCAAGTAGATATCTTCCCGCCAGAAAGACCTCCGAGAGAGAGAAAAGGAAAAGACCCAAATACAGGAGAACAAAAAGTCGAAGGTTACATATATCAATTCAGAGCAGTAGTAAGCCAAAAAACAAAACCAATCTTATATGGAGAAATAATGTCATTTACACCTAAAAAAATAGACCTAATATCTAATTCAACATAATAAAATCAACTCTCCACCTAAACTTCCTAACTCCAATATCTCCTGCTTTTTTTATCTTTAAAATCTTAATCTTTTTTTTCGCTTTTTTAGCTTCGTTCTTAATTAGCTCTCCTAAATCATTAACCTCATCAATATTATAAAAACCATAATAATGAATCATACTTCCTTTCTTTATCTTCTTAAGCGCAACATCCAAAAAACTATCTTTTAAATTAGGTCTAGCCATTACTATTCTATCAAACTTTCCTTCTAATTTGGGTAATTTTTTACGAACATCTCCTTGAATAATCTTAACAACATTCTCGACTTTATTCCTCCTGGTATTCTCCAAAGCATATTTACAGCATTCTCTTCCTAATTCCACATTAACAACTTCAGAAGGTCTAGCAAATTTAGCAATAACTACCGCATAAGGAGCAACCCCTCCAAACATAACTAAAACTCTTTCTCTTTTTTTCACCATTTTAGCAATCTCAAGTCTCTCGCTCGCAAGACGTGGGGAAAAATAACAGCTATCAACATTCAATCTAAAAATACATCCATTTTCTTTATACAAAGCTTCCTTAGTATTTTCTCCCGTCAAAAACTTAGTCTTAGGTATTCTCAATCTTCCTTTTATTTTATCAACCTTCTCCAACACAGTTCTTACATGTTTCTTCTCATTCAGAAATTTCTCAGCCCATCTTTTTTTCTCTTTTACAGAAGTCTTCCTAGGAAATTTAACAATAACAATATTGCCTAAGATATCATAATTAGCCATTATCTCTCAAGAACAACAATGTTTAAAAAAACTCGCTTCCCTCTAAAAACATGGTTTATCAAAATAGAGCAAGCATTACAAAAGTTTTTAGAGAAGAATATAAAAAAGAATACGATGAATATCCTAATACTGAAGTTAATGAAAATACTTATATCTTTAGAGATTTACATCTAGACATACCTCTAGGAAGGCTTGGAGCTATAACTCTAGTTGAAGCAGTCGCTGATAGGTTTAATATACCAAGAGCAAATATAACAAATAAATTAAAAAATAGAGATTACAAATTTGGAGAAATCCTAGATATTTTCCAAGAAGCCTAATCAACAAATGACAGACCACGCTCCTGAATATATCATAGAAGTAGTTCTCTTTAATTTTTATGCCACTGTCAAGAGAGAATCATTCTCCGAAGAAAAAACACCACCACTTACCACACAGTTTACAAAAATCTATAAAACAGCTGAAGAACGAGAATCTCAAAAAAAATATATCAGAAGACGATCTGCAAAAGAGTTAGGAATTCCAGAAGAACAATTACCCCCCTACAAAGAAGAGAATTATAAAACTTTAGGTGATATCGTAGCAGAAATAAAAAACTTCTAGCAAGAAAACTTTATATATCCCCTTTACTTCATTTTAAAAACAGAAGAGGATAAAATGTCAAAAATTGTTGGATATATCATAGCGCTCGTAGGTCTAGTAGGTGTAGCTGCCTCATCAGTCCCACTAATAAGCGACTTTATCCCCATACTAAAACTTCCTTTCAGTAGCACAATAATTCTAGGTGTATCCCTCGTGCTTGTAGTTATAGGACTCCTATTCGCCTCAAAAGGCAGTCGTGGAAAACAACCAGCAGAAGTACCTATTTATCAAGGCAAAAATGTAGTTGGCTATAGAAGAATGAGAAAATAAAGATAACTCTTAAGATCTCAAAACATCCTTTCTAGTATCTTTCCTTATTCTTATTCTATGTTTCAATGCCTCTCTAGAAGCCCTATCGCTTGTCTGCGCCAATAGTCTCTCATCTTCATCTATCAAAGTCGTCAAACGGGCAGCTTCTGCACGTTTATTGACTTCATCCGCACTATGTAAAGAAGACATAAACCTCCTAACACGTACTTCTTTATCAAATAATAACAAAACCCCAGATATAATCGCGATTATTATATACAACCACCCAAGATTATATCCATAAGGTCCGCTATTAGCCAATTCATCCCATCTCATATAACCCAAACCAGCAAATATAACTAGAAAAGCAGTCCATCCGACTTTTCTGATAACAGTACTATCCATTCCTTCTATAAAGAAAAAACCAATCACAAAGGGGAGTATAGCAGAAATAAACACTGCAAGCGTCCCATAAGGCAACCATATAAAATTGATTATATCAGCAGTAGTCAAATATCGAACTCCAATCAATGGAACAATAATAGAAATAATCAATACAACCGCTTTATTATCTCCAAAATTAGGTGCTCTTTTTATAACTGAATGCACAATAGCAAAAAGCAGAATAAACACTAAAAACTTTATCATTACTATCTCTCCTGAAGCTAGACCTCCAGCAGGAGCAACATCTCCAACAATAAATGCCATACCCTGTTCTACCCCTCTTATTATATTGCTAGTTCCCCCATAACTACTACCATAATAAGGGGCAGCAGATACAATTCCAGATAAGAAAATAATACCTAAAAATATCAATAGAATAGAATATAATTTCACTCTTTCTTTCATCTCACTCCAACATAAATAAAGTTTATAAATATTTGTTATCGACAATTCTGTTGATTATAGGGGTTAACTTTAAAGAAGTTCGAAAATCAAAGTTAATCACTATAGGTCACAAAAAGCAAAATTTTCGTATTAGAGAATTCTGGACAAATAAGAAGCATAACTAACAGAATTATGGAGAATTCGGTTGATTGTGTTGCCGTTAATTCGAATTGTCAAGATGCTTAAAGCATTGCATCTTGAGCACCCAAGATTTAAAGTCCTCAATAAATCTTGCTGTCTCCAGACAGAGAATTAGGAACTAAATTATAACTTAATTATTCTAATTCTCTGTATCTATAAAAGATTTATGTCTTTAATAAATCTCTCATCTTCTTTTCTAAATCTTTAATCTGGCGCTTAGCAGTATTTACTACAGCAGGTGTACTTGCTGGATTTGTAATAACTTGTCTCCAGTTTTGTATATCTGTCTGTAACCGAGAAACACCCAAAGCGTTAAGCTCTGCTCCTTTTTGCTCAATTGCCATCATCAAAAACTTTGCATGTATTGTTCTATCAAAAACAAAGGATAAAAGAGAAAGTCCTGCAGTAATGACATATATCCATCCTAAATTAAAAGAGGATCCGTTAGCCAAATCGCTCCATCTACTAATTGCTAAACCCATAAACAAAACTACAAAAAATATCCATCCTACTCTTCTGATAATACGACTATCAAAACTTTCAACAAAGAAAAAATAGATAATAAATGGTAACAAAGTAGTTAGAGCGATTCCAACTACTCCAGAAGGCAACCAAACTAAATTCACTAAAGCGACTGTTGTTAAAAATCTAGTTCCTAATATTGCAACAATAATAGTAATAATCCATGTAACAACAGGTCTATCGCTAATACCTGGAACTTTATCTACAGCAATATATAAGACTGCAAGCATAACAAAGAACAAAAGAACCTTAACAAAGAATAAACTCGAATCTAATCCATCAGCTCCTAGAGTATATTGAAAAATGGGTTTAACTGTATCAATAGCGTCACTCAAAAAACTATCAACCTGACTATTGAATCCAGCCGCAGAAACAACACTAACTAAAAATACTGTAAATACCAATGAAGCAATTAAAAATAATGCTCCATACTTCACCTCTCTCATACCAACTTATAAGAATAAAGAGTATTTAAATATTTCTCAGAAATAATACTACTTTTAACAAAGAAAAACAAATCCTAGAATTATAATATTAAATTCCGCCTTTCCAATCAGATCTTCTTTTTTTCTTCGATGCAAAACTATCAACGGCTGCAGCATCAGTATATGTTTTTAATGTAGACAAATGAACAGCCTCTTGGTATCTAGATTTAACTGTATTCTGCTCTTCTCTCCTAGCATAAGCAAGTATCCTTCTATCAAGTCCCAAAATCCATAATACTGCAAGGATTATAAAACCAATATAAATCCATCCTTCCCACTGTCCAATTATTTTAACTCCTCCAGTCACACCAAATATTCCATCAATTAATTTCCAGATAAGAAATACAACGAAAGCACCCCACATAACTTTACTTAACAAAATACCGCCAACTCCTCCATTTTTATAAATTTCCATGCTAAAGAACACTAAAATCACAAGAGGTATTACCGCACTTAAAACAATTCCCAATGCTCCATAAGAAGCAAGAGTAGTATAAACATCGGAAGGCGTTAAATATGCTGTTGCTAAAAAACCAATAATAAGAGCAATAACAAATCTTAAACTAGTGTGGAGATTCTCAAAAAGACTAATTAAACCAAGTACAGCAAATATAATCAGTGTAAGCAATATCAAAAAAAGGTATTTTGCAACATTTATACTTAAATTGCCTTGCTGCCAATCACTAAACATTGATTTAACAGGATCGAAAATAGTAGAAGCTGCAAGAACTCCTTCAATAAAAATAACAGAAAGAACTAGTGAAAATGCAAGAAATAAGAATAGTTTTTTTGTTTTCATAAATTTTTCTCTAGATTTTATATGCCGTCTCCTGCGACATTCTCCATAGACTTTGCTTCTGTCTTCCTCTTTGCATCTTGCTCTTCAATTTGCTTTTTGAAAAGATCTACTTCTGCATGAATCTCTTCTTTAAACATCCATCTTACGAATCTCCTCTCAGCAAATATCCAGGCTATAGAAGCGATTATAAAACCAATATATCCCCATCCTTCTGCTAAACTAATTACTCTAGTTCCAGTAGTTATGCCAAACATTCCATCAAGAAGCTTCCATATAAGAAATATAACAAAAGCCACCCACAATAATTTAGAGAAGATTCTTCCACCTATTCCTCCATCTTTTGCTATCTGGATAGAAAAGAAAAGAAGAATAGCAAATGGTATTGCTGCACTTAACGCAAAACCCAACGCGCTATACGAAGCAAGTGTTGTATAAACATCAGAAGGCGTTAAATAAGCTGTTGCTAAAAATCCAACAATTGCCGCAGCGATTGCCTTGACAGGTCCTCTCCCAGGTTTTTTCAGTCCAGGAAAGAAGTCAAAAACACCATAAATAAAAATAGCAAGTAAAACAAAAATAAGATATTTCGCAATGTTAACACTCAAGTTCCCTTGTTGCCAATCAGAAAACATTGATTTAACAGGATCGAAAATTGCACTAGCATCTGCGGCAGATACAACTTGAATCATCACTAATGATAATACTAATGCAAAAACAAAAGTACTCATCACCCTTCCTTTATTCATACCTTTTCAAACCAGAACCACTTTATAAATTTTTCTTAAAAACATTCATCACAGAAATCTAGTAAAAATAAGCCTATAGTCAAGGACATGAACATTTCCCTAGTTTGTCATTGACTACATCAAGATTTATAATTTGTGAGCAAATCTTGTGTACTCAAGAACTCTCAGTTCTTGACATTTAGGGAAAGACTTGTATCTTTCACTATATCTTCAACAAACGAACATTTTTAAAATACTTAACACTCTTTTCAACATGAAAAAAACAAGCGTAGTAATATCAACAATCCTAATAATATTTATTTCGCTATCTATTTTTTCTTTTACCATATCAAAAGCACAGGAAGTAGATGTAAGCGATCCATCTCAAGTAATTGGTCAGGAGTTTGGAATAAACGCCAGCAAAATTCCAACAAGTCCAGACCAAATTCAGCAAGATTACTTACAAAAAGAATGGACTAATATTATAGCTAATAACACTTATGTTAGTCCTATACATAGAGCTTTAATAAAATCCTCTCCAGTTTTTTTAATCTTATTCGGGTATCCTTATGAAATATCTCTTACTTTACTAATAATATTTATACTTTGGCTATTCTTCATAGTACAAAGTACAAAAATAATAGAAAGCTTAGGCTTAGTAAAAGGCTGGACAGCTATATTAATAGGAATAGCTTTCGCAGTTATTCTTGCTCAATTAAAAATATTCAAAATAATTGCAACATCCACATTAAATCTTATACAAAAAAGTGATAATTGGTGGATGCACCTTATTTTATGGGTAGTTGTTCTAGGAGTCCTTGCTTGCGCATATGTTTTCTCATCTATACTTGCCAAAAACTTAAAAGAAAAACATAAATCTAAAGTCGAACAAGAATCAGAACAAAAATTGAAAGAAATAAAAGGAGTTACAGAAGGAATGCACGAAGTTTCCTCCTAAATATCACCAAACCCTTCTGGTTTGTCTTGGTTTGGGGAGAACCGGGAGAAATCTACAGCTTTCTCACGTGTATTAATCGTTGTCGGAAAAAGTTTCTCTTTCTATTTTCCCAATCTCACCTGCAAAACCAATATTCTGTCCCACTTTCTCAGCACTTAAAACTCCTTCCTGCTTCTTTAATTTTTTAGTTAATTTAAGTACCACAAACAAAAACGCAACCAAAAGGATTATCATCAAAAATAGCCTCAGTAAAACGTACTTTTCAAATAAGCCGAAAAAACTGCCAAAACTGAATAGCAATACTGCCATAAAACGAATAGCTCCAGTAAGTGCTATCAACGTTGTAACAATAGCACTTACAACTAACGCCTTAATAGGCTTATCAAAAGTAGGAATTATTCTCACAACAGACATTATAAATGCAAATACCGCAATCCAAAGAGCAATCAGAATAACAAATGTTTGTAATTCTATTTTATCTACTTCTCTCAAACCAAATATAATTTTTGCAGCAATCTGCAACCCTTCAGGTATCACTACATTCTGCTCTAAAACTTTATTAGTACTATCTGCAAAACCAGAAGAAACAGTGCTTAAATTACCACTAATATCCTTTAAACCAGTTATACTCCCATTACCAGAAGTATTTCCTCCAGAAACAGCAGCACTACTTGGATCTAAATCTGTTGCAAAAGAACTAAGAATAATAAGACAAATTACTATGCTAAAAATCAATCCTTTTTTCATCTCTTAACAAATAAGATTCAGTTTAAATCACTTTCTATCGACAATTCTGCTTTTTGTGACCTAATCAACAGAATTGTCGTATTAAAGAAGTCTAGAAAAATAAAAAGCATAATTAACAGAATTATTTATAAGATTACTTTCTAACCTTTAGTCTTTCTTCTTTTAATCTTTTCAATATATTCTTTCCCTCAGAAGTCTTATTTAAATTCCCAAAGAACTCCCTAGTATTTTGTATTTGGGAATTAATAACAATATTCTGTTGTTTGCTCCAGATTTCGTCATCAACGCTTTTCATATAAGATACCCAAAACTTAACAAAGTTCTCTCTATCTTCCTTATTTGTTTTGCCTGGTTTCATATATAATCTATTGTTCATTACAAATTTCTCCTTAATTTTATTAGTTCCCTATATTTATTAACTTTCTCTAAATCAATTTTACCTTTAAATAACTCTTCTATATGTAAGGCATCCTCAACATCTTTATCAGAAGCTAGATAATATTTCTTAAAGGCAATCTGCCTCTCTAAAGAGGAAATTCTTATTTCTCCAATTTTCAAAACAACTGTTAAATAATTACCAAATGTTTCCTGATCTAAGTCATCTTTAGGATATTTTATTTCAAAATTAGGAGCATAGTTGCCTGATTCAGCAAACCTAATAGCTAAACCATCTTCAAGATAACTAAGTATCTCCTTTTCGCTCTCTCCATTTAAACACCAAAAATCTTTTTTAACCAGTTCTTTATAAAATTCAGAAAAAGTCTCTTTTTTCATAGGTTTAATAAAAACATCTATGTCTTCTGTTGCTCTTGTTCTACCAAGCAAGATAGATACATAACCTGAAATTATAACATAATCTACGTATTTCTCTAATATTTTAAGGAACTTAACTACAAAAATGTCCAATTCACTTGGTATCTTATCAAGGGCAAATATTTTATTATCTTCTAATCTCATTGCAAACAAGAATAACCAAAATATAAAAATCTAAGTTACACTTCAATAATAACTAAAACAACTTCCTTTGAGATTCCTGCTTCTTTGCCTCTTTAATCTTTTCCAATTGCTTTTCAACTCTCTCTAAAGAAAAATCATGCCTATTAACTAAAATCTCTTTTATTTTCTCTTCGTTCAACTTAGGAAAATTAACTTTTACATGCTCAACATTTGGTTTCTTAAAAATTTCAAAAACTTCCTTCCAATCAAAATCAATCTGATGTTCCACCTCGCGAAAAATTTCCACAGGATACTTTCTTGATCTAACTAAAGCAAGTGCCTTTTTAGGTCCAATACCTTTCACACCACCTTGATTAAAATCAGTTCCAACTAAAATGGCTAAACTTATCAATCTATCAGCATCGATTTCCAAAGAATTTAGCACAGCTTGGTATTCAATCATTTCAGGTGCAATATAAACAAAATCTCCATTACTTAATTTACGTTTTCGCGCAAGAGTCAAATTCTGTATCAAACGTGAAGCACCAACAACAAGTGCATCATAATCCTGACTTCCTACAGCCCAAGCTTCACCATCTCTAACAAGCTGCGCACATTGCATCTCTCCCTCACCAGGCGCCTGTATAACTGCAACTCCTATCGCTTCTAATAACTCTTTACTCTCTTCAATCATCTGCTTATTTAACTTTCCAAAAGCCTTAGCATATTTTCCCATTGCTTCAACATTTTCCTCATCTTTAGCCTCCTCATACTTAACCCTTGCAGTTTCCTTTGCCAAATCCCTCTTTTCATGCGTCTTTCCTTTTAACACATGGTAATCGCCATCAAAAACATAAACAAGTTTTATCCCATCAGCAATCAAAGCAACATTTCTATAAAATAATCCAGATAAATGAGAAGTTACATTTCCTTTAGAATCCATAAGAGGCGTTCCGTCAGGCTGTCTTACGCTAGACAAGAATTGATAAATTGCATTAAAAGCATCTACCGCAACAATCTTCCCACTAAGGTCTTTCAGTGCAAGCTCTTTTCTAGGAACAATATCTCCTATTTGTAAACCCATATAAAAAAAAGAAATATCTAACTAATAAATCTATCCTAATTAGACCTAACAAAACTCATCAACTCTCTTGCTTTTGTAATATGCTGGTTAGGATTTTTAGAACAATTACATTCAGCTAACTCAAAAGCAAGTGCACACTCTTCATAAAATTCTCTATCTTCATCAGTTACTCTAACAGGCACATTATTCTCATAAACGGCTATATCAGGGACAGCGATAGCCAAATTCTCTAATCTGAATCCTTCTTCTCCCAATCTATGAATCATTAAACTTCCTTTATTATTCCCATTTCTAACTAAATATTGAGATGTAGCCTTTCTTCTTCCAGCCAAATCACTTCTTGTACTGGCAATTGTTACACCAACTCGAGGTATAGCAGAATAACCATTAACTCCCAAATTTACTTCTGGTAATTCTACAATATATTTATTTCTTATTACTTCTTTAACCATAAACTTCCTTTGATTAAACCTTTTTAAACACTCCTATTTTAACTACTAATAAGTACTTCTATAGAATGCTTTGAATAACTCTCAAAACTTTCTATAGAGGACTTTGAATAACCTACGTTTTCCCCTTCTTTCAAAGTCCTTCTTAGAGGGTTTTGAAAGGTTTTTGAAGATTTTTCAAAACCTTCTATATACTATTAATTGGTGATCCTTAACTTCTACATTCAAACCGCGATTATAAGAACTTATATCTCCTCGAAGTTCATTTAAAATCAAAGAAAAAAATTCCCCTCTCTTTTCTTCTCCACTAGGATAAACCTGACCATGACTAACAATTTTCCTTACTTTCTTTTGAGGTCCTCTAACTTTACTCACATAATTAGCATTTACCCTATATTTACCTCTATCTGGTCCATCTTCTATCTTATCCACAAAAACCTTAATTGAAATATCCTTTAATCCTCCCCTTTCTTCAGCAGATAGAAGAGCATTAGATACAATACTAGCTATAAACTCGTCCATCGTTGTTGCTGTTTGCCAATCAACTGGTTGACCCATTCTTACAAGCAAGAAACTGCCTTTTAAAATCCTTCTAAACAAATATCTTATAAACCTCTTGTCCTTAAAAAAGCTATGAAAGGATTTATTGTTTATCTCACATACGACACAATTGACAATGAAACAGTAGTTCAGTTATTCGGAAAACTGGAAAATGGCCAATCGTTTTTAATAATTAATAAATTTGAGCCTTACTTTTTCATTAGGACTAAAGATGCTTCCAAACTTGCAAAACTCCCTACAAAACATAAACTTGAAAACACATCTCTAAAAAATTTTAAAGGCGAACTTGTAACAAAAATAATAACAAAAAACACAACCGACCTTTCTGAAATAAATAAAAAAATACATAAGGCAATATCAACTTATGAATCAGATATAAAGCCGCAATATAAATTCATAATTGATAACGATCTTCTAGGCAGTATAGAAATAAAAGGAGATTATGAACCCTCTGAAAGAATAGATAGAATATACAAAAATCCAAATGTATCACCAACAGAATTCAAACCAAATCTAAAAGTAGTATCGATTGATACAGAATCTGATAAAAAAACAGGAAAGCTTTTCTGTATCGGAATCTCCTCGGATAAATACAAAAAAAACTTCATGATTACGGAAAATAAGATAAATAATGTAATTGCATGTAAAACAGAAGAAGAATGTCTGGAAAAATTCAAGCAAGAATTACTAAAATTAGACCCAGACATAATTACAGGGTGGAATGTAATTGATTTTGACCTTGTTCGTCTTAGAGAGTTGTTTAAAAAAAATAAAATAAAATTTGATATAGGCAGAACAAGCGAAGAGCTAAGAATAAGAATAGAATCCAATTTTTTCAAGAAGTCTACAATAGACATACCTGGGAGACAAGTTCTAGATGGTCTTTACTTAATGCGAGATCCATTCATTCAAGAAGCACCCTCAATAAAAAATGCAGATTTTGAATCCTTATCGTTGGAAGATGTTTCACAAGCAATATTAAAAAAAGGCAAGTCCCTAAAAGGAAAAGACAGGCATGAAGAAATAGAAAAATTGTATTATACAAACTCTGTAAAATCTCAACAAGAACTTGCAGAATATAATTTATTAGACTGTGAATTAGTTTACGAAATACTAAAAGAAACTAAAACAGTTGATTTAGCAGTACAACGCTCTCAATTAACAGGTCTTCCGATAGATCGCCTAACAGCATCAATAGCAGCTTTCGATTCTCTTTACATTAGAGAAGCAAGAAAACGAGGTCTAGTTTCTCCAACAACACACTTCAAAAATAAAGAAGCCCGCATCAAAGGAGGTTACGTACAATCATTAAAATCAGGAATTTATAAAAACATCTTAGTCTTAGACTTCAAATCCCTATACCCTTCAATCATAAGAACATTCAACATAGACCCTGCCTCTTTTCTAGAAAAAGAAGAAAAAGGAAGCATTAAATCTCCAAACGGAGCTTATTTCAAAAATCAAGACGGTATTCTACCAAGCATTATAGAAAGACTTCATCAGGCAAGGGAAAAAGCTAAAAAAGAAAAACGTGAACTTGCAAGTTATACAATAAAAATAATGATGAATTCTATGTTTGGCGTACTAGCAAATCCCAACTGTCGTTACTTCAGCTTAGAAATAGCAAATGCCATTACTCATTTCGGGCAAGAAATAATAAAATTAACTGCCAAAGAAATAGAAAAGAAAGGTTACAAAGTAATCTACTCTGATACTGATTCTGTCTTTGTAGAAACAGGTCTTCTTAAAGAAAAAGCCAATGCTCTTGGAAAAGAAATCCAAGAACAAATAAACGAGTTCTATAAAGAATATATAAGAAAAAATTATAATAGAAAATCTTTCCTAGAATTAGAATTTGAAAAGCAGTATCTTTCATTTATGATTCCTCAACTTAGAGGAAAAGAGGAAGACACTGCAGCAAAAAAGCGTTATGCTGGTTTAATAGAAGAGAATGGCAAAGAAAAATTAGAAATAGTTGGTTTAGAAGCAATACGTGGTGACTGGACAGATGCTGCCCAAGAATTCCAGGTAGAACTGCTCAATAAACTGTTTCATGATGAGCCAGTTGAAGAATTTATTAAATCATACGTGAAAAAAATACGTGAAGGAAAATTAGATAGCAAACTTGTATATCGAAAATCTATAAGAAAATCATTAGAAGAATATACAAAAACAACCCCTCCACACGTTAAAGCAGCCCGCCAATTAAATCACCTAGAATCTAATGTCATTGAGTATTATATAACAACAGAAGGTCCTGAACCAATTCAGAAACTAAGGCATAAATTAGACTATGACCATTATATTAACAAGCAAATTAAGCCAATAGCGGAACAAATCCTTTCCCTTTTCAATAAGCATTTCGAAGATCTTGCAAATAAATCAAAACAGTCTAAACTTTTCTAATTTTTCTAAATTATGGATCCAACAATCTTTAAATAGGTAGACGGGTCAGGAAAAATATGGCAGAGGATAAAAATGAATTCAAGGAAGGAGAAACCATAATTATTGGTAATTGTATAGGTCTCCCAGCAGAATTACCATCTGGTTTAGTTGAAGGACAAAAGTTCAAAGTAGATCAAATTAAATGGTCTGATGCCACGACAACCATAGAACCCCGCTTAAAATTACACTTAGAAGGCTATGCTAAAGAAAAATTTTATGATGCTATATGGTTTGAATATGAAAGGGGATACTTCCCAAGACAAAAACCATTCATCTGTGGTTGTTACTTCCCTAATGTACAAAGGAAGAAAGATAATCCTAAGAAAATGGTAAGAACAATATATTGCATAAAGCATAAAGAATACGAAATTCCATTAATAAATAATTCAACTGAACCTCTTGAAACAACAATCATGAGTGAGAAAGATCGAAAATCATGGATAGAATGGTATGCATATACCACTAAAAAAGATAGCTCGGTATTATAAACATGCTAATAAATCTGTATACTCCTACTTTATCTTACCTTCTACCTTAATCCCTATCAATCTTCGCAAAAATCATCAAAACACTTTTTTGAACAATAAAACTTTCCTGTTTTACCAACATAAAAACCATCATACTGTCCAGTTAGCCTACTAACACCTCTTATTTTCATTACCTCTAGACTCCTTACTACACCTAAAGGAATATCCAATTCTCTATTGCAATAACCACAATCTCTACTAACTCTCTCAATATTTTCTAATTCAACTTCTAAAACAGCCATACTTAAATTAAATAAATAGTGAATTTATATTTTTACAATAGTGAATATATTCTCCCTATCCATACTAATAGCCGATAACTTATTCTCCCAGAAGACTAACTGCCTTATCATAATCTTCCTTGCTACCAATATCAAACCAATAATCTCCGCTATTATCAAAAATATACCCATAAATATCTAATTTATTATAAAACCATTCTATAAAGTCCCCAGACCTATCAGGCGAGTTCCCAGCGCATAAATAATCATCTATTAAACTTATGCTCTCGCTTGAAAAAAAGTAAATACCTATAGCGCATACAGTAGAATTTGTATTCTTATCTTTCTCCTTAAAATAAGTTATTCTGTTATATTTATCCATAACTGGATTTCCCATCTTTCTAGATATATCTAAATGACCAACATCAAACAACCCAACAACATTCCTTTTTTCTTTAAAATAATCATAAATCTCTTTTAAATCAAATGAGAACAAATTATCAGAATTAATAATAACAATATCTTCAGTTATCTTTTCTTTTTTTAAAACGAAATCAATGTCGCCTACAGTTCCTAATCTTTCCTCATTGTTCTTTGTTTTATCATTAATTATCTTTATAGGAACAGTTGATTTAAAACTAGAACCCCATTTAACAAAAGAATGATAAAATCTGTCATTAGTCACAATAATAATCTCATTTATATCTTCTAGTTTTAAAATCTTTTCAATTATATATTCAATTAATGGCTTCCCGTTAATAAGTAAAAGTGCTTTTGGAATATCAAGAGTTAGTGGATATAATCGTGTTGCATAACCCGCAGCAGGAAGTATTGCTTTCATATTAAACTCCCACAATTTTCGGTTTAAAACAAGGATAATGAGAAATCATTTTATGAAAAACCTTCTTCTCAGGATCAAGAACAATAACAGCCACCCCATTAGAAGAAACAAAAAGACTATACAATTCGTTATCTTCTCTAACAAAATGCAGAGTTTCATAAAAACTCTGACTAGACATTAAAGTCTCAAGCTGCGGATTTTCACCAGCAGTTTTTAATGCCTTAAACCTATATTTAGGAGGCAACAAAGAAATTTGCTGAGCAAATTTCTCGTCAACAGCTTTCCCAAAATTCCATCTAAAATGGAAAAAAGACACTGCTTTCTCATA
>JAUSKH010000012.1 GCA_030647095.1 Nanobdellota archaeon
ATTGAGGTTAATATTGTATCAATTGCACATAATTTGAAGAAAATTTACATGTTAATAGGGAAAATTAATTCAATCAACAAAAATATTGTTTTTTGTTTGATTTATTGTTTGGGTTAATTGAATTGTGACCCAACCTGCTTATGTTAAACTCTTTAATGTGCTAATATAAAAATGAGGGATTCCTATAATCAAAATGAAACAGTACTACTCTATTCAGGAAAATAACCCATTATCTAAAATAAAAGCATTAGTATATTCTATTATTGCATTGATACTATTTCTTTTTTTAGCCGTTTTTTTCTATAAATTCTGGTATAACCTTATTCAATCAACTCCTATTTTGCAAAAAATAATCATATATCTTAGTTATAATTTTGTGAACACTACACCAATTGGTCTATTCTATGAACATTTTATAGGAGGGATATTTCTCGTGCCATCTGCAGATGAATTGGTATTTTATTATGCCTTGTTAAATGGAAATCCTGTCATCTTTTCACTTGTGGCCGCATTAATAGGATATATGTTAGCGCAAATAGTAAATTATATTATAGGTTCCCAAATGAGCAGTTTCATGTTACATCTTGTTTCAAAGAAAAAAGTGTATAAAACCAAGAGATGGGTAAACAAATATGGGGTTTATGGTATATTCTTCTTTAATTTCATTCCAATTCTTCCTGCACCATTGTTAATATTTGCACTTGGAGTAACTAAGTATAATTTTAAGAGACTATTTATAATTACGCTTATAGCCAAGGTTTTTGAATATCTAGCTTTAATAGGTCTCTTTTTATTATTTTCCGCATGATTTTTAAACTACCTTATCTTTAGAATAAAATCAGAGAACCACATAATATACTAAAAACTGAAAGATCCTTGGACAAAACAGTTAATTTAAAAAAATTAATAAGAAAAAAAGTTCTTTCTAAAGGAGGAAAGATAATAGGAAAAATAGTGCAGATTAGAATAAGTCCAATAAATCTTGAACTGGAAGGGATTCTTATAAAAGGAAAAATTATTAAAAAACCAATGTATATAGGAAGAAGTTACTTTTCGCATTTATCACAGGAAGCTGTAATTCTAAATATAGAAGTTTCTGTTTTAATTAAGGATAAACAAGTAATAAATTCTAAAGGGAAAATAATCGGGAGAGTTAAAGAAGTTGTAAGGAAAGGAACAAGAAATGATCTAAAAGGGGTACATGTCCGCTCATTTTTCAGCCGGAAATTTTTTATTCCAGTATCTGAAATTGAGTATGTAAATAAATCAATAATATTAAAACCAAAGTATAATGCAACAAAAAAGTATTTCTGGCAAAAAGATAAATAAGTCGATAACCTCAGAAGACATATTGGGAAAAGATGTCATAGATGCTGAGGGCGCATTTATTGGAGTTGCAGAAAAGGTACTTATTGACCAGAAATCCATGGACTTTATTGGAATATCTATTGATAAAGGACTTATCAGAAGCGGAATAACTATCGGGAAAAGTTATATTGATAAGATAGCTGATCATGCTATCTTCCTAAAAATAAGAGTCGTTTATGACATAAAAGGAAAGCTTGTTTTTGACAAAGATGGAAAGAAAATGGGAACCGTTTCTTCTATAGATATTTATGGCAAAAAAAATAAGATAAAAAATATTTATATGAAACCTATCTCCCATTCATTCTTCTTTAAGAAAATAATAGTAATCTCCGCAGATTACATAGAAACTATAGGAGACAATGTTATTTTAAATGTAACTATGAATAACTTGTCTAAAAAATAAGTCTACCCCTCTACTTTTCTTGTTCATAGAATTCAGTATAATCCCCATACTTATAAAGAGATTTCCTAAGCCTTCCCTATCCCCACAGCAAGCTGATGGGATATTACGCTCGGCTTCAGGACGGAAATCTCTAATACACGTGAGAAAACTGTAGATTTCTCCCGGTTCCATCAAGATGCCAAAGCATCTTGAATGCCCAAGATTTGCAATCTCCAGCAAATCTTGCTGTCCCCAAACCAAGACAACCCGAAGGGTTTGGTGATTTGTCAAATCGGACGACGTAGCAAATCTGCGGGGTATTAAACCCAATTTGACAATAAATAGCTTGGAATTTGCGACATGTAATATGCTTTAAAGTAACACGCCCCAAAAAGAAAACCTTAAAAAACATAACACCTCTACCTTATTTCTTTATACATACCTTGCAAGCTTTGTAATTCTTTCTGATAAAAAAAACCTGGCTGTTATTGCTAATCTTGAATTTTCTTTTTATTAACTTTCCTAACCTGCATGTTCTCATATGGTATCTCTTTGTTTGGCTTGATGCAATATAATTATACTTTGGAATTATAATCGTTCTTTTTGGTCTCTCAATATAAATTGTTTGCGCTGGTTTTTCGACTTCAACGAATTCGATAGTTTTATTTTTAACTGGAATTTGAATTGGAACTTGAACTTCTTTTACAACAGGTCTATCAATGTAAACTATTTTTTCAACCTCTTTTATTTCGGTTCTAACTGGAGACAAAATTATATCTCCAGTGGTTAATAAAGCAAAAATAGCATATATTGTCGTTAGAATCCAACAAAGAATAAGGTTTTCTACAATGCTTAAATTTAGTACTAAGTTGATTATTAGTACAGCTAAAACTATTATTGCTGCAACAACTATTGCCACCATAATCTTTATTGTGTTTGATTTCATAAATCAATTAAACACGCTGTCTATTTAAACCCTTGTATCTGTTACTACTATTTAGTTGTTATGATTTACCTTAGTCATCTTAATCCTTAGGGGACTAATGCCACTACGAGCATAAGCACTAAAAGGTAATGTGCCTCAAATTATTGATTTTACCTTTAAGCAATAGAAATAGAAAAATTGGGCTTTTATTTATTCTTCTTAGATTAGTTGTGGCTAAACACCATAAAAACTTAAAACCCTTGTAATATTGTGAGAATGATGGAAAAGGAGTTGATTTCGTTAATTAATGAAAGAGGTTTGTCTATGTTTGATAAATCTAAAAATGGAGTGAGGAATAGCGATTTAATGATATTTAAGACTCCTGATGGGAAAAGTGTACATTCTAGAGTTCTTTCAAAAATATCTCAGGGATTTGTTTTTTCTGATACAGAAAAATTATGGGGTCTTTTTAGTTTTACGGAGAATTTAGAGGATATACAAAAAAGACAGGAATTTTTTAAGAATATTGAGAGAGGTATTGAAAATAATGTTCTGAATGAACTAAAAATTCCAAAACAATCTTGGAAACCTAAATATGGTATAGTTGCTGTAACAGAAAATGATAAGACTTTCAATCAATTGAAAAATCTTGGTTGCCCTGTAAAATTCTTAATATCTGAATATGATGTTCAATCTTTGGAAAACTATGAAGTAGTGCAAGTTGTAGACTGTGGAGATTTTTCAAGAGCGCTTGAGCAATTGCCTCAGGCTGTTTTTCTTGACTCTATAGATGATGTATATCTTGAGAGATATTTGGAGATTCTCTCAGGATGGAAAGAGAATCTGGAATTGCTAGACAAAAATAAACTTAACGATAAGATTTCAGAAATAGTTTCCCAGCTTTATCCTTTGCTGAATATTATAAAAAAAGAAGAAGATAAAATAATTTCTAGAAAGGATATTGAATCTGCCGTAGAGAAAATCAATATAGAAATTTTTAATCAGATAAAGCAAATGACTATCGGAGGAGAATCTTTATTTGCAATGCTTAGTAAACAACAGATGCCTAAAGAATTAGAAGAATTAATAAAAAAAGAGATTGCAAATAGTGGTTTACCCAGCCAAATTTTTTTGTTTAGTTTACCTATAGGCATTGATGAAGAGGAGTTGGGATTATTAATCAAGAAACAAAGCAATAGTGAGCACGGTTCATTTGCTGAAAAAGTTAAAAGACACTCCAAGCAGTTGAGGGAAATCCCCGTAAAGATAAAAGAGTTAACTGCAGAGTTAATTTTGTACGATTTTAAGGCTGGTGTTTCTGAATATATTAAAGAGACTAATTCTTTTCCCAGCTGTTCTGAGGAATTTCTTATATCTAATTCAAAAAATATTCTTCTAGATAGTGCAAAACCTATTTCATTTCAGCTTGACAAGGACAATATATGTTCTATTTTGACTGGGGCTAATAGCGGGGGAAAAACAACTCTTTTAGAACATATAATCCAGCTTATTTCTTTATTTCAATTAGGACTTCCTATAAGCGGTGAGGTGAAAATGCCATTATTTCTTGAAGTATATTATTTTGCTAAAAATAAAGGTACTATGAATAAGGGTGCTTTTGAAAACTTATTAACGCAAATGTCTAAAATAAAAGTTGGTAAGCAAACACTTATTCTAGCTGATGAGATAGAGGCAGTTACAGAGCCAGGAGTTGCTGGTATGATTGTTTGTGCAAGTGCCCAGTACTTTATAGAAAAGAACTGTTTTGTTGTTATTGCAACTCATTTAGGACAGGAAATTCAGAAAAAACTACCTAAAAATGCTAGAATAGATGGTATAGAAGCCAAAGGATTAGATGAGAACTATGAATTGATTGTTGACCATAATCCAGTTTTAGGAAGACTGGCTAATTCTACCCCTGAACTTATTGTTGAAAAAATGGCTGGATACTATAAGGAAGAGTATTTTAACTATATTAGCGAATATCTTAAAAATTCAAAAATATAGTGAAAGATATAAATCTTTCCCTAATCAAAAAGTCCTTGAATAATCTTTGGGACTTTTGGATGCTCAAGACACGCAGACTCATCAAGTGTCTTGACATAAGTCAAGGATAAACTAAAGAAATATCGATATCCTTGACTATAAATTAGTTTTTTCTTTTTCTCATTGCTAAAGCTGTTCCTATAGCTAGTGCTGCTCCTGCAGCTGCTGCAATAAGTGTTGATTTCTTAGGATTCTTCTTTATATAATCTGTAACTTCCTTGTCTTTTTTATTTGCAAATCTTTTTGCTCCTCTGACTGTCTTTTTTGCGGATTTGCTTGCTTCTTTTCTTATTTTGGAAGCTACTTTTCCTACATTTCTCTTTGTAGCTTTAACTGTTGATTTTATTCTAGAATTTTCTGCCATTTACTTATTTTTACCTCCTTTTATGATTATTCCAACAAGTAAAAGTATTATTCCTACTATTAGAAAGGAAATTGTATTTGTAAGTTTCAAATATTCTGCCATGAAAAAGAAAACTGCTAAAGCGAGAAAGATTATACTGGAGCTTATAATAATCATAGCTAGCAAGTTTCTTAGAAGACGTTCTTCAATAGTTATAATTCTCTGCTCTATTCTATCAATAAACGCGCCTACCTCTTCTTTCACACGCGTAGACACGTATGAAGCTGCTTTTCCTGATAATACTGAAGCACCCTCTTTTACGTAATCTATAATGCTATTTTTATTAGATTTATTAGTTGCGATTGTATTATATGTTTTTGTAATACTTAAAGGTTCTGGATTTGCTGAACCGTGCAATGTCAAGAACCCTCGGAATAAATTCCGGGGCGTGCTCAGGTTCTTGAGCATGCTCAAGATTTGCATTTACTTGCTCGCGAACTAAAGTAGGGAGTTTGCGTAAATAGCAAATCTTGACATATCAAAGTTTAGAGAACAAGCATATACTCAATTTAGAGAAAATCCTACAGAAAGAGTTAAAATAGAAAGAACTACTGCTTTTCCAATTTTATAAGGATTATTTTTCTGATTGTTTTTTAGACTCTTTTCTTTCTACTACTATTGTGCATTTAGTAACTAGAGCTGCGAGAGCTCCCACTGCTGCTAAAATTGGAGCGATAACTGTTCCGACTACTGCAAATGTTAGAGGAATTTCCATGAGAACATTACCTTGCTCATTTTTAATTATAATTCTTCTTATATTCCCTTCTTTTATTAGTTCCTTAACTTTTTCTACAATTTCATCGCTTGTTAAGTGAAATTCCTCTTTCTCGGCTTTTTCTGTCTTGTCTTTCTTTTCTTTTGGCATTTTTTTATTAAGAATGTATATTATTTAATTGTTTTGAATTTTGGTTTGTTAGATGGATGGGAATTATGATGTTATAATGTAATAATGTTTAAATATGGTCTGTAGTTTTTCCATAGATGCAATCTTTATGTGATGTTTTGGAATCAATGGAATACCCTGGAAGGTTTCTTATGATCGGACAAACAAAGGATCAAAACGAAATAGTTGCTATCTATGGAATAACTTCCAGAAGCAAGGAAAACCAAGCAAGAAAACTTGTGGTTAATAAAATAATTGATTGCGGGCAAAATATTGGTTTAGAAGTAAATGTTCAGGCAAGTAATCAAGAATTAATGGAACAGTCTGCAGATAGAGACAATTTAGTATACTCTGCGATGATATTCAATAAAGGAATAGTTGTTGGAAATGGAGTTCAGACTTCCACTGTTGCTGAACACCTGGACGATTTTAAAAGACCTACGGATTCTATAATGAGAGGACATTCAAGTCATATTTATGAGCCAGATTCTGCTTCAACTCCAAGAATAAGTGCGGCAATAGATTTATGTAGAAGTAATAAAAAATTTTCAATTGGTATAATAAAAAAATGTAATGTTGAGCAAAAAGAAGCTTTTAAATCTATATTTGAATATCAATTTGTTCCTGAACAAGGTGTCTTTATTTCCACATATTCTGGTAAAAACGATTCTCCGCCTCCTTCTTTTGTTGGAGATCCTATCATAGCTAAAATTCCTGGAGACAATTTAGTGCAAACTGCTTATAGAATCTATAATTCCTTAGCTCCAGAAAGAGCCAGGGAAGCAGCAAAAGGAAGAGGAGATTTCAGAGTAAGTGTTGCTTGTTTATACTATAATCCATTTAAATTAAAGGTAAGTATATCCATTGTAAATAGAAAGGAAACAAATCCAAGTTCTATTACATTTTCTAAAAGAGATAATGTTTGGTATGAAGACCCTAAGGGTTAAATTTAAATAGGCTATTTTTATTACTATTATGTACAGACAGTAAATATAACGATAAGTGTATAGAGAATTTGTAAAAAACTCAAATTCTCTAAGAAGTACTTTGAATAAATCCAGAATAGGACTATCAAAGTATTCTACAGAAATAGTGGCTTTATGCTAACCTATTTCTCATTTAAATTAATATAACTGTAAGAAGATAGAATGGAACGTTTTAAGAAACTCGGAATTGGAGAACAACTTATGAAGGTTATCACTGAGATGAAATTCGAAGTGCCTAGTGAAATCCAGGAGAAAGCAATACCTTCTGTATTGAGTGGAAAAGATGTTATTGGGAAAGCTGCTACAGGCTCTGGGAAGACACTTGCATTTGGAGCGGGAATAATTCAAAATACTAAAAAGGGTGAAGGTATACAGGCTTTAGTTTTAACTCCGACAAGAGAACTAGCTGAACAGGTTGCACAAGCTCTAAGGAGATTTTCAAAGCATTATAATTTGAGAATACAGGAAGTTTACGGGGGAGTTTCTATAAACGGACAGATAGATGGATTGAGAAATGCTGAGGTTGTTGTAGGTACTCCTGGAAGAATACTTGATCATCTTGAAAGAAGGACACTTAATTTGCAAAAAGTGAAAGTTCTTGTCCTTGACGAGGCTGATAGAATGGTTGACATGGGTTTCTTGCCTGATGTGGAGAAAATTATAAATATGTGTCCTAAGGAAAGACAGAATCTGTTATTCTCTGCAACTATTTCTTCGGATATAGAATATATTAAGAAAAAATATATGAAAAATCCTCAATATATCCTTGTTGAATCTTATATTGATGCTTCAAAACTCAAGCAGATTTATTATGATGTTCCTTCTCATATGAAATTTTCTCTTCTTGCTTTCTTACTTAAGAATGAAACTGTTAAAAAAGTCATGATATTTTGTAATACTAGGACAAATGCTGATATTATATCAGATAACTTGGTACGTTTTGGTTTGAGAGCAGTTGCTATTCATGGAGGATTAACCCAAAATAAAAGAAATATGATTATATCAAAATTCCATTCTGGTGAAATAAATATTCTAGTTTGCACTGATGTTGCTGCTCGTGGACTTGATATAAATGATGTTTCACATATTTATAATTATGATATTCCTAAAACTAGCAATGAATATATTCATAGAATAGGCAGAACAGCTAGAGCTGGGAAAGAGGGAGAGGCTATAAGCCTTGTAACTAATAGGGATTACGATAGTTTCAGAAAAGTTCTTCAGGATGAATCTTTGAAGATAGAACCGTGGGAATTACCAAGAATGGAGCAGATTGCTTTATATCTTCCACAAAGAGGAAGAGGCGGGGGAAACAGAAGATTTGGTGAGAGAGATGACTCTCGAGGCAGAAGAGATTTTGGAAGAAGGGGTGGAGGATCTCGTGGCAGCCAGTGGGGAAGAGGAAGTCGCGGAAGAAGATAGTTATTGAATATAGACTAAGAGCTTATTAATGAAATCTATATCTATAAGAAGGCGTATAATTCACATGTGTGCCTTTATTAATTTGTTCAGTTCTTTCTTTAGCTAATAAAGATTCGACACTTGGATGAGAATGATTTACACAATTTGATTTTATGCTATCCAATATTTTCTTTATTGCTTTATTCCTGCCGTTTCCATTTAACGTTACTTTTAATTTCCCTGATTTTTCAGATCCGTTTCTTGGACCAAAATAGTTGTCTGGAGGTAAGAAATTTACATCTGCATACCAACAAGAATTATTCCAACCAGACCTATATATTCTTACTGTTCCTTGATATTTAGTAAGATTAAATTTATATTCTTTATCTTCTTCTATTATTTTATCTCTATCAACTATTCTACTCATAAAACTTAAGTGATAGTATATTTTATAAGTATTGTTATATCTTACTATATCTAATTAATAGGCTGTTTGAATAAGAGTTTTTATCCGTTATTCTTTATTTTCTTCTTTCGTACACTATCTAAAACCATAATAGATAGAAAAAGAATGAAGATACCTAAACTTAAGCCAGCTAAAACATCAGTGAACCAGTGAACTCCAAGATATAAACGAGAATAAGCTACAAGTAAAATAAGGAATGCTGCTATTATGTAGATTATAGGTTGCCTTTTCTTAGGAATATTTGATAATAAAAAATAGGCTAGAAGACCGATAAGAACTACTGCAAATGCAGAATGGCCGCTTGGGAAAGAGAAGTCTGTTAGAGTTATCAATGCGTTTAGAGGTCTAGCTTCGTGGATAAGGCTCTTTGTTATATATAAGAAAATAGTAGTTATAATTAGAGCAATAAGTAATATTGATTCTTCTTTGCTTCTATGCTTAATCCACATATATATAAATACTATAATAGCAAAGATAAAAAGAGAAATATAGGTAAAGGAATAGTGTATAAATAACGCCAATTGCGTAAGGTATGAATTGTGAAATTTTGAAGAAAATAACAAAACATTCTCGTTTATATTATTTAAGTTGCCCTGTGAAACAGCTATAATAAGAT
Source organism: Nanobdellota archaeon (assembly GCA_030647095.1). Lineage (GTDB taxonomy): Archaea > Nanobdellota > Nanobdellia > Pacearchaeales > GW2011-AR1 > UBA73. Next base: position 9,477 of record JAUSKH010000012.1, read on the forward strand.
AAGCAAATAACAAGAGGGCGGCGGCTGATATAAGAAAGAAAACATTATTTTTAGTAAGTCCTTTTTTATCTAAACCCATTTATTCTTTAGAACAAGATATTACTTAAGCTTTTTGAAAACATAGTTTTTATTAACCCATGAATAGAAGGTTTATGATGATGCTTAAAGAAATTCAGGAGAATATGGAGAAGTTAAATGATTGGGCTTTAGAGGGAAATATCATTGTAAAGGACTGCACTTTTAAGGATTTTAAAGAGGCTCTTGAGTTTATCAATAAAGTTGGGGAAATTGCTGAGAAACATACCCATCAACCCGATATTATGATTAGCTATAACAGGGTAAAATTGAGCCTGACGACACATAGCGAAGGTGGACTTACACAGAAGGATTTTGATGTTGCTCTAGAGATTGACTCTTTAAGTAAATAATAAATCCAAAGATTTATAAACTGACCAGTGGTGACAAATCTATAATAAATTACTCGCATACATAATATAATGTCAAGAATAGGAGATCAATCTATGGAAGAGAGAGTTAATGAAGGACAGTGTGAACTACGTCATTTCTTTCCTGATGAGGGCGATAGGACAGACGCCTATACTGCTATTACTAGCTCTCCGATGAGGCAGTGGATATATCATGATTTAAGAAAGCCTGCAAGAGCGATGCATCAATCAACAAGAAGAGATTCTGCTTATATTCAATCTGTTGAACTAGATGATCATGTTATTTCTTCTCCAATAGAAGTTGATGGAATAAGCTGGGTTTATTCGACAGAAAAAGACCCTGTTAGTATTCGAAGATGTTTCATAAAAAGAAACCAGGCAATAGAACTTGATATAGAAGAATCTTTAAGATGGATGTCTGCTGGTATTCCTGGTTCAATTAGATATGAAGATGTAAGAAGGTTGCTGGAGGAAGAAGCAAATCCTGACAATGTCCCAAATGAAATAATTAGACAAAAAATGTATGCTAGAATTGAGAGCGGGAAAAGTATGATTTCATATATGTCCCATAAAAGACCTTTAGGGCATAAAAGAAAGGAGGATTAAAATGACTGTGATAGATAAATTTAAACAATATAAAATAGAAGAATATTTTCCTCAAGAAGAACCGTTTTATTTAGATGTAGATGGAGAAACTGAAGTGTTTATGGCTTGTTATAAAGAAAAAATTCCGGTTACGTTGAAAGGCCCTACTGGATGTGGTAAGACTAGATTTGTTGAAAGAATGTCTTACGACCTGAATAGACCTGTAGTAAGAGTTTCTAAAAAGGATGGTGCTGAGGACGGTAAGAAAACTCCCCTTATTACTGTTCCTGGAAATGAAGATTTAACTGCTGATGACCTCAAAGGCCGTTATTTGTTAGATGGTAGTTTTCAAGAAGGGGCTGCACTTATAGCTGTTAAAAACGGGGGAATATTATACCTTGATGAAATAGTTGAAGCTAGAAATGATACGACTGTTGTAATTCATCCTCTGGCAGACCATAGAAGAAGCTTAGTGATTGAAAAACTTGGAAAAGTGTATGAGGCTCCTGATAATTTTATGTTAGTTATATCTTATAACCCTGGTTATCAAAGGAAAGTTAAAGATTTAAAGCAAAGTACTAAACAAAGATTTGGTGCAATTAATTTTACATACCCTTCTGCTGATATTGAACAGAAAATAATTATGCATGAGGCAAATGTCGATGAAAAAGTTGCTAAGTATCTTACTACTGTTGGCGAGAAAGTAAGGAACCTTAAAGGAAAAGGGCTTGATGAGGGGGCTAGTACAAGATTACTTATAAATGCAGGTAAGTTAATACGTAGTGGTATTGATCCTGTAAAGGCTTGTGATGTTGCTATTTTAAATCCGCTTACTGATGATATAGATGCGTATAAAAGTATTAGAGAGGGTCTAGCAGATGTTGTTACAGCATATTTTCCTGGACGTAAGTAGGGGGCAAAATGACTAATCTTGAATTCATTCTAAATAACGCTGCAACTATTTCTGATAAAGAACTTATTGTTGGAAGTAAGCCTTTAAGAAAAGTAAAGGATGAAGGAGGAAAAGTAAAGAGTGAAGAAGAAAAAGTAAAGATTGAAAAAGAAGACACTTCAACTCGAGAAATTTATAAAAGTTTTTTAAGGATAAAATCAGAATATAGACCTGGATTTAAAGATGTTTGTTTAAGATTTTTGAAATTAAAACATGCTCAAAAACCTGAATATTTCTACGGTTTTATAGATCAGTACAGTTTGGGTCATAGACAATTATTGAGTAGTGGGGAAAGCAAAATTGCTGTATTTAATCAGGGATTAGCCCGCATGATGGAAATGTGTGAGTCTCAAAGCGCTTCAAGTCAAGTTTTAAAAGATTGGGTTACATTGAGCCATTTACCTCCAAAATCTGCATTATTATGGATAGATAGTCTTGATCATTTACAAGGTATTCAAGATGTTAAAAAGTTTAATAAAGCTTTGAAGGGGTATGTTTCATTATCAAAAAGGCGACTTATACCATACCATCACTCTTATGATTATGCATTAGAAAAATTAGGTACGGAAAGAGATTTACTGGGTGTTGAAGATTTTCTTTTTGGTCTTGCTAAAGAAAAAAATCTTGATCAGGAAGAAGTTGAAGAATATGTTGAAACTCTTAGAAACATACCTGATGAAGCAAGACCTGGAATAGCTAATATAAGACGTAGTACGGAATTTAATCCAAAAGCAGATTCAGTTTTATACGACTTATTTAAAATTCCTGATAGTCAAAGTTCACATACCACCTATACTTACCTTTTAGAAAATGCTGTAAGGGGAAGGGGGGCAAAATCTTCTCAATTAGTTATAGAAAATGCAGAGTTAGCTGTAAGTGTATGTGGTAAAAATAGAAAATTAATAAGGGATGTTTTTGAAGATGCTCTTAATATTTCTATTGGTGGCTATCTTTCTTCTTACTTAAGAGTGCTTGATTATATAACTAATCTAAAAAGGTCTCCAGGAGAAATATTAAAATATTCTGAATTAGCAGGCAAAGTATTTGAAGATTATATTTTTATAGGAAATAAATCAGAAAAAAATAGAATAGATAGTGGTAAAATCGAAGAAGGATTTATTACTTCTTTAAGGAATGTTGAATCTTTAGAACCCTCTGCTAGAACTGTTTCTTTACAACTTACAAACTTATTTGCAAAGAAAGTGGGAAAGTCTATTAGACTATTAAGACAGCCTAGACGTTTGTATTTAAATCAGGTTGCAGATTATATTACAGAGTCTGCTAAGTTTGATTCTTCAAAAACAAATACTTTTGTTAATCTAATGCTAAATTACGAAAAGAGATCTGGGAAGGTAAAAAATGACTGATAAATATCCTAAAAAACTTGAGATATCTCCTCAAAATGTAATCCATAGATACTCTGAAAGGCTTCTTTCATCTATGCCTGAATTAATAAAAAAAATGGATGTTCCAGATTGGAAAATGGCTTTGGATATTATTAGGGATAGAGATAATGCTACTTCAACTATTAAAACAGATTTGTTCATGGATGATTTCACTGAATTTTTGAAGGTTATGGATGCTAAAAATATTCCCTATAGTTTAGATGAATTATCAAAAATAGGAAAGGTGGTAAATCATGCTTATAGGAACAGTCCTGTTGATTTAGAAAAAATAATTATGAAAAATATTGAAGAAAAAGTAGATAAATTGCCTAGAGATAACTTATCCCACTTAAATGATATTTTCCTAAGAATGTATGCCAAGAGTGATGATTATGATTCAAGTGCCCCTGCTGCATTCAAAGAATTTTCTGATAATGTTTTAGGTATACCTATTGAATTTTTACCTAATGCATTAAAGTCTGCTGATAAAATAATTAATCATCAGTTTGGCAATGGTAATGTTAGAGAGAAGTTATATGAAAGAAACAAATTGCTTTTAGAATATTCTAGAGCGTTAAGAAGAACAATAGATTCGTTAGGACATAAATTTCCTGCCTGGGTAGACAGAGCTTTTGAAGTTGGTCATGATATTACATCAGCAAAAGAGTATTTTGTTGATGAACATGCTTATTTTAAAAAAGATTTAGAAGAAGCTATTGGCGGACTGCCTTTGTCTAAGGTTAGTGGTAGAATACAAGTATATTCACAAGCTCTTACAGGAAGGCAAATAAAAATAGAACCTCTTGCTTCGGCAAAATTGGGCTGCTCATTTAAAGAAAGTATTTTCTTGTTTCCACAAAGTGTGAATGTTGGTAAAAGCGATGAGGAGAATTTTAGAATCTATAAAGCGCTCGCATCTTATCAAGCAGGAGCTTTTATTTTTGGAACATATGATGCGGATGAAAAGCAAATTAGCCAGCAAGTTATGAAAAAACTAGGTAAAAAAGAAGGTCTTAAGGAGTTTTTTCATTCTTTTGGAAATCCTGTTTTTGCTCAGAGACTTTTTGAAATTTTAGAATTCGCCAGAATAGATGGGAGACTATTAGATAAATTTCCAGGATTAGAAAGAGAGGTTGGAGTATTGAAGAGTTATATGTCAGATAAAGGGGAGGATAGTGATATGTCTTCAAGATTACTTAAGAGGTTTATGAAATATGTTTGTACTTCTGGAGAGAATTTGGAAAATATTCTAACTGGCGAGATAGGTAATTTTGCAAGAGCTAAAATTGACGATCTAAGGAAATCTGGGGACAATGTTGCTCATTCTTTGAATTCTACTTTTGAGATTTATAAATTCTTAGAAAAGAAAATTAATCTTGCTAAGCAGCAAATAGAAGATGGAGTTATAAATGTTGATCTTGAGAATATATTACAAGAAAAAAGGGCTGCTGGATATCTTATAGCTGAAGCAGGCGAAGTTCCTTTAACAGGTAAAAAATTCAGATATAGTGAATGGGATGAAGGTTCTAATAGTTATAAAGAAGACTTTGTTCAAGTTATAGAGTGCCCTTACCCTGTAGTAAACGGTGTTAATTATGCAGATGCTCTTCTTCAGAAGGATTATGGGACAATACAAAGATTAAGAGGAATATTTGAATCTCTAAGGCCGCAAGAATTTGAAAGAGTTAGAAGGCAGTTATCTGGGGAGGTAGATTTTGATGAAGTGGTTAAGGCTCGTGGGGAAATAGCTGTTGGGATTACTCCTTCTGATAAGCTTTTTAAGAGAGAATATAAGAATAGGAGGTCTGTTGTATCCTTGATATTATCTGAAAATAGTGGTTCTTTAAGAAGATTTTTAGATATAGATAAACCAGAATTGAAACTTATAGATATAGTAAAACACTCTCAAATTTATTTCTCAGAGGCTCTTGATTCCATAGGCGATCCTTATGGACTAGCCACATTTTCAGGTGAAACAGAGAGGAATGTTTCTTTCTACTTGATAAAAGATTTTGATCAACCTTATGACCGGGGAGTAAAAGAAGTAATTGGCTCTTTAAGACCTTTACAGCAAAATAGAGATGGTGCAGGCATTAGGCATGCAACACATTTACTTTCAGGAAGACCGGAAAAAACAAAACTATTATTTTATTTAATGGAAGGTTTACCGCATGATTTTGGTTATGAGAAAAAATATGCAGTTGAGGATACTAAAAAAGCAATTATTGAAGCAAAATCGCTTGGATGTGTGCCTATTGTTTTAGCTTATGGATTAGAAATAAGTGATGATATAAGAGAGATATCTAATCATGCAATATATAGAGAAGTAAGTGATCCTAGAAATGTACCTTTGATATTGCCTACGTTGTATAGAGGGATAGCTATATAATCTTAAGATTCTATAACTGATAAATTTATATAACTGCCTTTCTATTCTAAGAGATGAAAGTAAAAGATGCGATGAAACAGCCTTTTGTAATTGAAAAGGATATTAGTTTTAGTGAAGCAGCTAAAATAATGAGTTCAAAGGGGATAGGGAGCTTGATAGTAGTTTCAAAAGGGATGCTTAAAGGAATTATTACAGAAGGAGATTTAATAAAAAATTTTAATAAGAATGGCAAAATATCTAGCGCTATGAACAAGAATGTCATTTCTATTGATCCTAAAGAAGATATGACTGCTGCTCTAGCAGTGATGAGAGAAAATAAAATAAAACATCTGCCTGTTGTGGAAGATAGTAAATTAATTGGTATTATTACTTTAACAGATATAGCTGCTAATGCGGATGAATTAGAAGAGGATTTCTTTTTTGACTGATAATTTAATAGTTAAACTTTCGATTATATTCTGTGTGAGTCATCCATTCTAAAACTATGGAAACGACAATCGCTTTCCCACCTTAAATAGAATAAATTAACCTCCAAGCGTTTGGTAAATCGTACTTCTATAAATTTTCCACATTGTATTTCTTAATATACTCTTTTGGAATTTGTTTCTTAGGAATCTGAATTCCGCAAAAAGCATTCTTTTCAATATTATTTAATGCTTGATTTATAAATTTAAAAATTTCTTGTTCTGATTTATCGCTTTTTTCTAGTTTATCAAAAAATTACTTAACTTTTTCATCAATAAATCTTAATTCTAAAGGTAGAATCATTTTCTACCAAGATCTTTTCTTTTATGATAATAACCTGCTTGATCTGGATAGTAAATCCACCCTATTTTGCCTTCTGCATCCAAAGATATTTTTCTAGAATAAAAAAGATAATCAATAATAACACAAAAAGTTTGATACATCATCTTTTTTGGCAGAGATTCCCATAATAATCTTTTTTTTAATTCTCCATCATGTTTCTTGATAAATTCCTCTACCATTAAAACAGTATCCAGTCTAGGATATCTTAGTATTTCATTAATATTCTCTTTTGGAATGTGTTCTGCTTTCATGTTATATCATATGATATAACAATATTTAAATCTTACAGTTTATAGTTATCTAAAAAATTAGCTAAATTTATAAATTGTCGGACAAATCTGGGCACTATATTTTTATAATATATTTGTTACAATTCTTATGATAAGTTTTATAACAATCTATTTAAAACAAGTTTTTTCTATTAACTTATGACTTTAGACCTTTATTTACTTAGACACGCAGAAACAGAATACAATGCTCACAATAATCTAATTGGAGGGCAGTCAAATTTCTTAAAATTATCTGAAAGAGGAAAAAATCAGGCTAAAATATTAGGAGCAAGATTTGTCAGAGAAGGTGTAAAATTCGATGAAATATATTCCTCTACTGCTGAGAGAACTCAACAGACAGCCAGAATTGTATGTGGTGCTATTGGATTTCCGATTGCAAGGCTAATTACAACCCCAAAACTTCTAGAATTATCACAAGGGGACTGGGAAGGAAAGGAACTCAACGAAATTTATGTTCCAGAAGTGTTGGATGAGATGAAAGCCAAACATTGGAATTTTAAAGCTCCAAATGGAGAATCACAAAAAGATGTGGAAGAAAGAGTTTATTCTTGGGTTGAAAAAACATTGCTCCAAAGAAACGAGAATTTAACTGTAGGTATTTTTGGTCATGGAGTAGCTACAAAATGTTTGTTAAGAAGAATTATGGATTCTAATCCAGAGTTAACTTACAGAATATGCGTAAATAATTGTTCAATATCAAGACTTAAATATTCTCATTCTGGACAGCATCAAGGTTGGAGTTTGATAAAAATAAATGATGATACACATTTAAGTGAATCTGGTTTTAATCCCGCTACCTTTGTATAGGTTCCAACATATTCTTTGTATATCTGAAATTTTTCAAATCACCAATAAAATATAGTGGACACTTCTGGTAGTTATATTTATAAGTTGTTTAATGTTTATTATAAAGACTAATTAAAATGATACTGGAAATAATACTCGTAATTCTTGGAATTCCTATTGGATATTTATTAGCTTTTCTGGCTAGAGATGAGCTTGTTGCTGGAAGGAAATGGTTTATTAGAATTATAGTTTTAGGTGTGATTGCTGTTACTGGTTTTGACTTATACAGGATTTATTATGCTGCCTGGACGAGCTTGTTCATCATTATTATTGCTGCTGTTGCTTTGAAGAAAAGTTACGATAAAAAATGGACTAAAGTTAGAAAATAATTACTTAGATTCTTTAGCTTTTTCCCATAATATATCAAAGTAACTTTTGTATGCTTTTGCTGCTGTTGGATTTTCTATAATTATTCCTTCTGGTTCATCTGTCCAGATTATTATTGCGATTTTATCTCCATAGATATTTGTAACCGCAGAACTTTCTGCTAGATTTGGCAGGTAACGGTACTCACTTGACTTTCTGTCTGATTCTTTTCTGCCTTTCCTAATTATCATTTTTGTTTTTATTTTATTTTCTTTTTTCATTCTGGAGAATTGCATGGCAAATTCAGGCATTCTTTCTGAGAATTGGCCTTCACTACCAAATACAAAATTATCTTTGCCTGTGCGGGCAATATCAAGAAATATGGCTTTTACTCCTTTAGAGCCTTTAAATAGACGGACTTGTCCTTCAATTTTATTTGCTTTATGTCTTTCATGAAGTTGCGGCACGATTGCTTTAACTTCCTCTTCCTGCTCTTTTACGTAATCTAAAAGTCTTTTTGGACCTGTTGCTTGAAACCATTTTACTTTGCCTATAAAAACGTAACTTGCTAGTCCTTTTTCCAGTAGCAGTTTTAGAGCGTTATAGCAACTAGAACGGTCGAGATGTGCAATTTTAGCTATTTTACCCGCTTTTAATGAGCCGTTATCATTCAAAGTTAGATATACTTTAATTTCGTTTGGGCTGAAACCTAAGTTTTCAAGTGCTTTTTCTACGCTTGCCATTTTATTTTTTAGGGAACAGGATTATTTAAGCTTTTCTAGTTGTTGTAGATTTTTGTACTACAGTTTTTAATATCATATACCCCTACACTAATCTATAAAGCAAAAGATATATAAATATGTAGGGGTATATGATATTATGGTATCAATAAAAAAGAAGGTTCGTGGGAAAAAAGAATATTACTATCTAGAGCAATCTATACGTGATGGTAGAAGAATAATAAAAAAAGAGGTTTATTTAGGGACAGAAATTCCTTATGATATAGACTCTATAAAGGCAAAATTCGAAAAAGAGCTCAAGCTTCCATTATACGAGAAATTAGATAAAATAAAGAAGAACTTCCAGGCAGAATGGAAGAAACTTCCAAAATCTGCTAGAGAAAGGGAATTAGATGAAATTGCAATTGCTTTTACTTATAACACTAATGCCCTTGAGGGTTCAACAATTACTTTAGAAGAGACAAGAGAGATATTACAAGATAAAATTGCTCCTAACAAACCATTAAGAGATATTAAGGAAACAGAAGCGCATGCTAAAATCTTTTTAGAGATGCTTCAAAAAAAGGAGAATATTTCAAATGAATTGATTCTAGAATGGCATAAAAAGATTTTTGGTCAGACAAAACAAGATATCGCAGGAAAATATAGGGAGTACTTAGTTCATGTTGGTAGTTACTATCCCCCAGACTGGCAAGATATTGAAAAAATGATGGGAGAACTTATTGTATTTATTAATAAGAATAAAAAAATGAATTCAGTAGAATTATCTGCTAGGGCACATTATAAATTTGAGAAGACTCATCCTTTTGGTGATGGAAATGGTAGGATTGGCAGATTATTAATGAATTACATTTTGTGGTATGATAATTATCCAATGTTAATCATTGAATACAAGAAAAGAAGATCCTATTATAAAGCCTTACAAAAAGATGAAGAAGGTTTTGTTTCTTATTTTATTCGTAGATATCTTGCTGTTCATAAAAGTAAAATTGACTGATATTTTTATTTTCGGTAGATTTTCAGTGTACACTTTTTAAGATTCTCTTATAAATTTAACAATATCAGTCTTGCCTGCTCTAGTTAAATCTGTAATTCGTTCATTAGGATTAATTTTATCCCATTCGTATGTTTTCATGCCACCTAAATCTGTATACTTACAAAGCGGATTGTATCCAACAACCTTTGAAAATGCCTTTACTAGCCTTTCAAGTAAAGGTCCGTCTCTTTTCATTGTTATCATTAAAAATTTGTCTTGTGCATATGTAACAGTAAATCTTTCTTCTTCTATATGTCCAAGGGTAAAATAGCTAGTCATAGAATTTAGTACTTCTTGCACATTTAGTAAGTCTTCTTGGAAGCAATCTTCACTCATGTGAATTGCTCCTGTTTGCGTAGGCTTCTAAACTTCTCTCTTGATATTAAAGATGGTTCGCCAGTTTCTCCATCGTATTTTACTAATGAGTCTTCGGTTAGTTTGTAAGGCACTTTTCCTAATGGTGCATTAATGTACTTTATGATTCCGGCGACTGGTTTTATCAGTGAATTATATATTTCTGCATCGTTTGATTTTATATTTTCAAGTCCTTTGCTTGAATCTTCTTTATAAAAAAACTCATTGGCTTCTACTCCAGTTTTCATTTTAAACACAGTCTCCTCTTTATGCTGTTGTCTCCAATCTTGTCCATATGAAGATCTATGTAAACCAATCCAGTTGATTTTCAAACTTGGTTCGGTATCTTGGGCAAAGATATCTCCTGCTACTGCAACACTAAACTCCTTGTCTTGAATTCTAAATTCTTGGCTTTGTTCGAAATAAGTAAAAGGAACTATTTCGGTCCATTTATCATAACCTGTATCACAATCTCCATAAGCCATGTCTAATTCTCGTTTATAATATTTTATGCTTCTTGTTATGCAAAGAGGGGTTGCATCTTCAGAATTAAGTGCTTCCAAAAGACATTCTAATCTCTTTTTATTAAGAATTGTGTTTGATTCTATACGGGATTTACGTTCTGCTTCAGATATTTCTTTTTCCTTTCTGCGCTCTAAATCGCTTCTTATACTCCCTCTAAAATGTACATCAAATTTTGGATATACAATATCAAAGGCTTTAATTATTGGAAGCCATTCTTCATCTATCTTGCTTGTTTTTTCTGATAAGATTTCTTTATATTCGGGTGTTTTAATCACTTCTATTTTTCTAGGATAAATTCCGAAATGGTCTTTTAAACTGTTTTCAGCCATATTAATCTTCACATTGGAAATGTGAATATTCCCTCCGTTGTTTCTGCTATTGGATTCCTTTGCTTGTCTTTTCCTTTAGCAATTATTTTTTCTAGAACTTTTATTCTGTCTTCTAATACGTGTGCAGATCCTACTCCTGGGCGTGGATCTCCATGAAGGTCATGTCCACCATCTTGCATGTAGTATACTCCTATTGCGCTTTTGAAACTTTTTATGGCTTCTTCTAAATTCCCTGCTTTTTCCCAGTAGAGTCCTGCCCTATAGTCTACTTCATCGCTGTATCCTGTAGGATTTTTAGCAGCCAGAGTCCAGAATTTAACTGCTCTTTGTTCATCTCTGACTTTTTCAAACATTCCGGCAGCATGGGCCCATTCATAAGGTCCAGCTTTTTGAAAATACTCTTCAGCTTTTACATTATTTCCTGCAGTTATCCACAAATTCCCTGCTTTGGTTAAAATGCCTCTATTCTGCGGACTTCCCCAATTACCCTTAAAGCCATAATCTTTTGTTAATTCTTCTTTGTTTTTTTCGTCAAATCGTTCTGCTTCTTTTTGGAAGAGCCTTTTTAGTATTTCTTTGTCTTCTATTGACTTCTTTGATTTATTGTACTTCTTTTCGTAGCTATCTCTAAGTTTCCATAACTTTGAAGCTTTATCTTCTCTATAGTCGAGCCAACCAGATGCGCTATTTGCAAATTCACCCATATTCTTTTTTAGATTAGGATAAATGTCTAATGCAAGTAGGTAGTTTATACCGTCTCTTGTTTCTCTCGATATAATGTTCCTTGAAATTATTCTTTCTAGAAATTCTTCCTGGATTAAATGCTTTCCCAAATTAGATAACTCTCTTTGGGGATACCCAAATGTTCTCGCATAATGATTTTCTGTACAATCTTCTAGATTGAGCTTTTTCAGAGAATATCTTAATCCTGGATAACCTGGAAGTTTTGCTTGAATTTCTTCTATTTTCATGTTAAACACCTGACCGTTTGTTTTTTAGGTTCGTAGCAGTATTGGAGTATGAATTCTGCTCGTTCTTTTGTTGTGCCTGGGGCTACTCTTATTGGGTTGTATCCTAGTTTTTTGTATCCTTTTTCAATCAGTTCTTCTAGCATTTCAGCTTTCTGCTTGGTTTCTGTTCTAACTGCTGTTTGTTTGTGCGTTGTTAATCTTTCTATGAGGAAAACTTCATCATAATGTGTGGTTTCCATGAATTTTCTTATTGTGTTGGCTGTTGTTGATTCTGGTTTTGCGTAGGCAAGCCCGTCTGCATAACTGCGGTCGATGAAGATGTGGTGTGTATAACTTGGAATTTTCTTTTCTCTTATTTGTTGTAGCTCTAAAATCTTCTCTTGGAAATCCGGTAGTATTCTTGGATCTTCTATTCCCCTTGCCTTTTGTAGATTTATCCAATCTTCTGCCGCTTCTCTTATTATGTATTTTCCGAACCATTCTAGCTCTAGTATTAAGCTGCTTTTTCCTGATCCTGGTGCTCCTGTTAGTAGGTATTTTCTTGTCATTGAAATAAGTCTTTTTGCCTATTCATAAACTGTTGTTGTAGAAGAGTCTACAACAGATATTGAAATAGTGCTAGAACTGATAAATACTAATGGAGGCAAGATGGAAGAAGAAATCAGAGAGCAGATAGCAGAACTACGAGAAAAATATGCTAAACTTGTAGCAATCTGCGGTCGGCAAGGAATAAGCAAAGAAACAATCTTTGAGTACGCCGATCAGATAAGAAAACTGCAAACTCAATTAAACTAAAATGGAAGACGAAAAAGAAGCTACAATAACAATTATTAAAACAATAAATGGAGACTACGGGCTTCATGGAGATAGACACTGGGATGCTTTGCCTTACTGGGTGCACTATCCTGCTTGTATAACGCTGTTGAATGCCTCTGGGATGCCTGGTAAATTTAGGATATTTACAGACAGAGAACAAGAAATTTATGGTAGCCCAATTTCAGAGAAAGAATATGCAGGAATTAGGAATATTGCAGAAGACTGGGTTCTTGAAAAAGCGGGGGAATTGGAGAATAATGGTTACAAATTAGATATAAAATTCGAAGAAGATTACAGTCCGAGAGAAATGAAAGGAGGTATGAAAACATGGTAGCAATAAAACAAAGAGTATTCAACGTGGCGATTATTACACCTTACTTGACAGAAGGATTGGAGAGATTTGCACTTTGCGGGAAAGATATGAGAGAGCAGGCAAGTAAATATGGCTACAGTCCAGAAAATCTTGCTGGTAAAAAATTTATCTGGACTCAGAATAAGGCTATGACTAAAATAATTACTCCAGGATATGAGAATGGAGATAAGAGAGAACAACTGTACGAAGATCGTCTTAGGGAAGCGGACTTTGTTATAGCTGGCTGTACTAGTGATGGAGAAATGGAAGTAAGAGGATTAAAAGGTTCTGGTCTTATAATAGCAAGGTATAGCACATTCTATGGGAGAGAAAGTGATTATACTGGAAATAGACCTGAGCAGAGTGGATATAGTCTAGATATACCAAAAGATACTAATATAGTAAGAATTTTGCTTGCACATGATCCTTTTCTTGAAGGTCTTGTAGAAAGAGACCAGAGAAAAATAGAAGGGTCTATAGCTGAGTTAAACGAAGATTTGAATCAAAGTATTTTGGTAACGCCTTACTTGGTTGAAGCTTTGAAAAGATAAAGAGATTTCCTAAACCTTCGCTATCCCACAGCAAGCTGATGGGGTATTCCGCTCGGTTTCAAGACGGAAATCTCTAATCGCTAAATCGGACGACGCAGCAAAGCTGCGGGGTATTAAACCCAATTTGGCAATAAAAGTAAAATGAAAGAACAAAAAGAAAAAATAAACTTAGATGTTGAAGTTTTAGAGAATTCTACTGATAAGAACACAAATAGTTCAGAATTCTCTAAAGGACAATTCTTAAAAACAAAGAGTATAATCGATAGAATTGTCCATGATAAAAAAGAAGGTACTTTCTTTTTTTCTAAAACAACAAAGCTGTTTGTAGCTAGGAAACCATTAAAGATAGAAGCTAGGACTAAGAAAGCAGCTATTGAATTGGGGATAAAATTGGAATGGGATGATGAAGGAAAAATTAATTTTATTGATTATGATGATTCAAAGAAGATTCTGGAAGCAATTGGCTCTCAAATGCTTAACCCTATGGAATACTGGCAAGTAATGCGAGATGCTATGGAGGAAGGTGATAGCAATATGGTAAAAGAGTTGATGTCTGATAAATATGCTGAATGGTTGGATAGAGTATATTTGAAAGATGGAGATGAAATAGATAATCCTAAGATTCTGAGCAAATATAAATATACTGGAAAGAGTAGAAAATCGTGTTATCCTGAAGGAAGACCAGGATGGTTTAATCCTGAAAATAATATTAATGGAAGAGGGGTTCCTATTAAAGTTGAGACTAACAGGGAAAAACATGCAACTAGCTGGAAATACTGGTCTCCAAATAATAGCGTTACTAAATTGAGTGGATGTGCCCCCATAAGAGGCTATGTAACTTCTGTAGGAAAACCTTCATGGGATTTAGGAATTCCGGTTGATGCTAGGCAACCTGCTTTGATGATAAGGGAATGTAGAAAAATAGAATTGGTTGAGGTAATTCCTAAGAAATTAATAGAAGAGATAACTAACATAATGCATAATAAAGATTATAAAAGATTATTATATTTCCTTAATGAGCATGGTAATAAATTCTCAAAATCTAATGAGGTAAGTATATACAAAATAAGGGAAAAGATGTTTGATATAGTTGGTGAGGCGCTTCTTAATGGATCAATGGAGATTAATAGTTTAAATGAATATTGGAAAGTTTTGAATTATGCTAAAAAAACTGAATTAAAGTATGAAGATTTTGAATTGTATATTAAAAATTCTAGAAATTTACTGAAAGAGGCTATTGCTAAAAATAAGGATATGGTTTTTGTTATGGGGCATAAGAATCCTGATACGGATGCTATAATAAGCTGCATTTTTGAAGCTTGGAGAAATCATATTTTTAATGGGGAGAATATTGCTTATATTCCAGTAGTGCAGAGTCACAGGATACCTGATGAGGTTTCTTACTTGTTAGGGGATTTATCTAAAGAGCTTGTTTTAACTGGAGAGGAGAACTATAAAAAAGCCAAGGATTCTGGTTTGGCTAGATGGGTATCTATAGACCAGAATAGAGAGCCAGAAGTTCAAAAATATTTTATTTCAATAATTGACCACCACATTGTTTCTGAAACTGCTAGAAACCAGGATATTCCTAAAACTCTGGAGATGATTGGTTCTTCTACTGCTCTAGTTGTGATAAAATATCTAGGAATGGGGCTTGATTTCTCTAAAAAATTATGTAAAATACTTTATGGAGCTACTTTAATGGATACTGAAAATAGAGTTTTCCATAAAATGACTGATAAGGATTTTAAAGTGATGGATTATTTAAAAGAAAAATCAGAGATTAAGAGCGATAATTATTTCTATCAAGAACTAATGTCTTTTTTGCTTAATACAGAAGATTCTATCTCCCTATTTAGAAGAGATTATAAGGAAGACTGGGGATTTGGTTTTGCAGTTGCTAAAATAAAAAAGGGTATTGCTGAAGATGGAAAGGTGCTTAAGATTAGACTATTTGAGGAGTTAATAGAACAGGCAAAGCAAAATAATTTTGATAAAAATCTGCCTTTGACTTTACTTAAAATAACTGATTATAAAGAAGATAATCAAACTGTAAATCACGAAAGAGTTTATGTTTTATTTAATCCTTTGAGTTCTGATGAGTTCAAAAATAAGATAAAAGAATTGATAAAAAATATAATTCTTTTTGAATTTCCTGAAACTAATATAAAAGAAGAGAAAGATCATATAGAATTCTGGGGAACTGGTATGCAATTATCAAGAAAGAAAACAGCACCAATTTTAGAACCTGTAGTTGCGGCTTTCAATCAGTATTTTTATTCCCATTCAATAAAGAAATGGGTAAAAAGAGATTTCCTAAAAAAGTCAAATAAATTAAGAAGAATTATGGGAAAGTTAAATAGCGATTCTGAAGGAAGGATAAATTATGTAAATTACAAAGAAGCTAAAGAAATAGCTTCAAAGTTAAACTTTTCATTATTAAGCTTAAATGAATATTGGAAAGTTTTGAATGATGCTAAAAAAATCAAAGATTATATGATGATTGATTCTTTGCAAGGTTCAAATTTTGTTGAATTTTTGGATTCAGTAATTTTGGAGTGCAAGTGGCTAATTAATCATCCTAAAATTGGAGAAAAAATAGAAGGGGAAAAACTGGATGTTTTTATACCTAAAGGAAATCCTGGACTTATTCATCCTGATGATATAGATATAGAAACAGGAATTCCTAAAAAAGCTTTTTCTCCTGATAATTATGATAATAGAGAGCTATGGAGATACTGGCAGCCTGACGCTGAACTTGTTTTTCCATGCAGGTCTTACATTTTTCTGTTGAAACAGCCTTGTTGGGATGGAAAATTCCATATAAAAGATAGTTTTCCTAATCTAGGAATAAGGCCTGTTTTGGAAAAGCCATTGATTCCTAAAGTTGATATGGAGTATAATAAAGATGAATTGATTGTTTCTATTGAATTAGAAGAAGAGATAGTGAAAATAGTTTGGCCTAAAAATATTTTTGATAATACTTTTGGTGATTGATATTTTGTAGACTGAAAACAAGAAAAAAGCGTAAAGAAGGGTTTAAATAGCTAGATTTTTCTTCAACCCTCCAATGAATGAAAATAATTTAACTCGTGTAAGAAATTCCAGAGAAATGTATGGTCTACGTAGCGGAGCAAGAATTGGAATGTATATTTCTAATAGCGATTTGGAAAGATATTCCGAAGCAATTGTGGATAATATTGGTTATGCAAGCTGCGAGTTTTTAGAACCTGGGAAGAAAGATGAAAGAATAATGGAAGGAACGATTGTGAAGATTATGGAGCTAAAATTCACTAATGAAGGAGAGGTAATAGTAGACTTAGATAATTCTATTCGTATAAGGTACTCTGAAGAAAGCAATCCTCTGGTCTATGAAGAAAAAAAGGCACTTTGGGACCGTTCTTTGCCTCAAGTAAAAGATAAAGAAAAAGATAAGGTAATACCAAGGCTAGATGAATTAGTATATTCTTAGAAAATTTAGAAAGGCTTAAATAAATAAACTTTTAGGTTGATTTATTTTATACTAAAGATATATATTTAATCTTATGTATTACTTAATATGGGAGAGAAATATATAAAGAAAGAAA
The DNA here is from genome assembly GCA_030647095.1 of Nanobdellota archaeon. Classification (GTDB taxonomy): domain Archaea; phylum Nanobdellota; class Nanobdellia; order Pacearchaeales; family GW2011-AR1; genus UBA73. Next base: position 26,744 of record JAUSKH010000012.1, read on the forward strand.
ATGGAAAAGAAGTTGTTTATGAAAAAGGAATTTTTGTTGATTCTAAAGTTGGGGAATTAAAGGAAAGTAAAAGTATCTGGGATGATAGTGGAACTAAAGTAGTAGAAGATTTTTGGGGCAATGAGCAAGTTAGAATAGAGCCTCCTAGTTTTTTCAGCTGTGGAGAAAGAAAAGCGACTGTCGATGGTGAGGAAGGGGTATTTTCTAGTGGTAAAGGGCTTTTTGAAAGCCATCCAACATTTAAGCCAGAGGAAAAAGAAGATTCTGAAAGCAGTTTATATTCTTCAGGGTATTCTAGCAGTAGTGAGGGTTCTAGTTATTCTGGTGGTGGAGGAAGTTCTGCCTCAGGAAGCGGTGTTTTAGGAGCTCTTTTTCTTTTAGGTTTAGGAGTTATTGGTGTAGGAACTTGTATTAATGAAGCAAATAAAAGAAATAGTCTTCCTGAAACACAAAACTCTGTGGAAATTCCTAGGCATTATACAGAGACAGCTAGACCTTCTGATGTGATTCAACATCCTGCCCGAGATCAAGGGCAGAAATCTCTCGAGTTATACACGCCTGCCATATCTGAAGCTTTAAAGACTCTTGAGGGAATGCGTCCATCAGCAAGGGATGCATATAAAGAGATGGATAAGGCTTTTTATGGTGGACTAAGAAAATCTATGGGAGGTGCACAAGGGATAGGTGCCGAGGGTTTAAAAAAATCTTTTGAGGAAGCGTATGAAAAGCGTACGGGTGAGAGATATCCTGAAGAGAATAAAGAGAACAAGGGCTTAGAAAAGAAAGATAGCGCTTCAATACGTCCAAACATCGTTAAGATTATAGATGATGTATGGATGGGTGTACGTTATCCTGCCAAAGAAGATGAAGACTATGGAATGAAATTAGATTATGATTTAAAAAAGTATGGTAATAGTGTGTTAACTACGAATTATTATCGTCTTTCAACAAATAAAGGAAAGATTGATATTGGAGTATTATTTTTTTCAGAGAGAATAGCTAATAGGGGTATCAATCCGTACGCTGATCCTAGAAAGAACTCATTTTACAATAAAATTGGTGGAATTCTTGAGGACTATTTGAGAGATATAGGATCCGTCCAAAAAACTGAGAGAAATTCTTCACATCAGGATAATGATTTAAGTTATTTAGTTATTAAAGAGGGATTCGCCGAGAAGCTTAGAACGGATCCTTATAAGATGGGTGAATATTTAATGTTAAAACTTGCTAAGTAGACGGCAGAAAGGCTTAAATATTCCTTCTTTTTCTATGATAGATGGCTATACAATATAACCAAATCAATGGAATTGGAATTATTTCTATTATAGCTATTATAATTATCTAAAACTGCGAGCTTGTTGGCTTGCGGAAAATCAAACATGGCTTACTTAGAAATTCAATGCGATGATGCCTCTTCGAACGGATATTTAAATAGAGAGATCGAGAGGAAATTTCTTGGGCATAAAGATGTTAAAGGTAGGAAGTTCACAGGTAGAACAATGTATATGATAGAAAAGTTCTATGACTTAAATTTAAGAGAAGGTAATTATGAAAAAGTTATAAATTATGAAGCTAGATTTACAATACCTAAAACATGGCTAACTTCTGTTATTTCTAAGCTGATTCAAAAATATGAAGATGCTAAAAAAATAGGTAATGCTAGAAAATTAATGAAAGAATTTGGAGATATAACTCACTGTAGTGTGTGGCTTGAGAAATCTAGAGCACAAGATATAAAAGGTATAGAGAATTCTAGTAGATATATGACAATTTGTTCAGAATTCTCTAATAAGACAATTTCGGATAAGAGTCATGCAAGTCACGAAATTGCCTACAAAAATGGGAAGTATCACCATGTATAACCCTCAACAGGCAGAAAAAGAGATTCTTGAATTCTGGGAAAAAAATAAGACTTTTGATAAGCTTAAAAAGAAGAATAAAGGAAAAAATAAATGGAGTTTTATAGACGGACCGATTACTGCAAACAATCCAATGGGTGTGCATCATGCTTGGGGAAGGACGTATAAAGATGTTTTTCAGAGATT
>JAUSKH010000026.1 GCA_030647095.1 Nanobdellota archaeon
ATAGTATCATACTCTACATCCTTCTCTTGTTTTATCATGTATTAGTGTTTTAACAGGTTTTTATTTTTTTATAATAAAAAGCAAGGATGTAGAGTATGATACTATATTTAGAATAAAAGTGTTTGATTCAAAATCTGGTAAAAGACCATATAGTACAGAACTTATTCATTCAAAGATATATGTGATAGATGAGGAAGTGGCTTTTGTTGGTTCTGCAAATTTTACATATAGCGGGTTTAAAACTCATTACGAGACGATGATTAAGATTAAGGATAAAAAAGCAGTTCATGATATTTCTAAGGAAATAGAGGACTTATATAACTCAAAAGAATTGAGAGTGAAAGAAATAAAAGAGTGGCTAGTTTAATCTTTATCTATAGAGAGTATTGAAAAAACCTTACAAAACTCTTTAAGAAGGACTCAAAGAACAAACTCCTTTGATACATCCAACTTTGACAAGTTGAAGTCTTTGAAAGAAGGAAAAAATAGGGATTATTCAAAGTCTCTATAAGAATCAACTGTTCTATTATGATAATCTACAAGTCTTTTCACTTGATCAAGTTTTGGATCAATATTTCTCGCTAGTATGGATGCTTCTAGATCAACAAATTGCCCTGTATTTCTATCTAGAAAATCTTTTACTCTGCGAAGTCGCCAAAAATTATCCCATCTAGAATTTATTTTATATTCTATGGGGGAACAATTTTCTCTTTGATTTGATTCGTTTACCACACATAAGAATCTATAGTTCTTTGTTATATATCCTAAGCTTAATTTAACTCCCATGATATTATCTGAAAATTGGGGTATTTAAACATTTATTGTATCTAAAGGTTAAAGAAATTAATAACAAAACATTTATATACTTTGTAAGAATAATCTTACTATGAGTCAAATAGATATAACTAAAATGAGTTCAAAAGGACAGGTCGTTATTCCTCAAGAACTTAGACACGGAATTAATGAAGGGGATAAATTAGTGGTAATTAGAAATAATGATCAAATAATATTAAAGAAGGCAGATAAATTTGATAAAAATATAGAAGAAGATCTGGAGTTTGCAAAAAGAACTGAAGAGGCTTGGAAACAAATAGAACAAGGCAAATATAAAGAGTCATCTGTTGAAGATTTTCTAAAAGAAATTAGAAGCTTAAAATAAAAAATGGTGAGAGTAAGAAGAAGTGAAAATTTTATCTTAAGATTGAGGAAATTAGACAAAAATCAGATTGATAGAATAGAAAAATTAATCTTTAAAATTGTCAAAAATCCAGAGATTGGAAAGCCAATGCGATTTGATAGGAAAGATACACGAGAAGTATATGCTGGAAGTTTCAGACTTTCATATTCATACTTTAAAGATGAGGAAATAATTTTCTTATTAGATTTCTACCACAAAGACGAACAATAGTTATTACTTCTTAATTTACGAAGTCATATTTGTTTTCATCTGTTTTTTTATAGCAATGTTCTAATTCAATTGTATTCTTTGGAAAAGCTAAAAAGGCTCCAACTTGGAATAGAGATTCATAAGGTTCAAGCCTTTTTAACCAGGGACTTTCTGGGAAGGTAATTGCATGAGGATTACCATAATGTTTACCTTTATGAAGAGTAAAAGAAAATTGTTTTAAGTTAGAGAAATGTTTGTTTTTCTTACTTTCTTTACTAAGACATATATTTCGGAAACGTGATCTAGTAGAAGTACATGAATCAGGGCGGTCATAAACACCTGGAGTGTCTTTTCTTATAACAACTTCATTAAGGCAAGTTACTCCAGGAATCCATTTATTGTTATACCCGGTACCTATAGCCATAAAAATTTCTGCGTAATCAGTTTTTAATCTTGGAGTATATTTTGCTGGGATACCTTCTATTTGAAAGTCAGATTTATTACCTGTGCCATCTCCAGGTCTAAATAATACTATTGTCAGATTTCCATTTCCCACTGGTCTACATTCATATGTGATTTCTGCTTGTGCTTTTCCAGTGTATCCTTTATCAGGCGTGAGTTGCAAAGGAGTAAGATTATTCAATCTAAAATCAGATCCTAGTTGTGCAATTCTTTCATTAAGCTCTGAATTTACAACTTCACTAATTGCTTCTAAGTTAAGGTTATCGTTAGTTCCAAATTTATTTACCATAAAACCTTATTAGTTAGTGCTTTAAAAATTTACCTATTTACCTTATACATTGATAAAGTACCCACAATAGATTCAAAAGCCTCTACCGCGACTTGAACGCGGGACCTCAACATTATTTTATATAATAAAGCCTGAAGGGAGATTTGAACTCCCGACCTCGACATTACCAATGTCGCGCTCTTACCAGCTGAGCTATTCAGGCAATTGATTAATTTTAATCAGATGACGTTTGTTAGAGAACCCTATAAGGGACATCCAGCGTTTCATCTGATTAATACCGTAGATTTCTATTATATAAATATGCCTTTTTTCATTAAATCTGCGATATATCTTAAAATTCTTTGATAAATATTGGTTTAGTTGTTCATAAAGAGGTTTGCTTACGGTGGAAAAAATAATACGTGGATAAACTTTTTTGTAAACTTTTCTTTTATCAAGGAAAACTCCACCATCAGTATCAAAAATTCCTCTGATTGTTGCCCTAACAAGAGAATCATTAGAAAGCATTATTTTATCAGGGATTTTTACTGTATGCGTTTTCTTTCCTGGAATAAATCCTATAAAATCACTAAGAAAAATAAAAAGTTCTTTTGAATAAAAAACAATTCTTACGGCATTTTCTCTTCTATTACTAATGTAAAAATGAGGTTTAATTTTTGGAATAAAATTGCGAATTATAGGAATTATTTTTTCTTTATAGTAAGGTAAATCATATCTTTTATCTCCAGCAAATTCTATATGATAAACTTTATTTTTATACTTATTAAAACATCCATCACCAATGAAAGCACCTACAAACTCGCATATTTCTTTATCTAGGTAAATCTTATCAAAATTTATCGGAGTTAAATTATCTCTTTTTTTATTCATAGTCTGTGCTCCTTTTATTCTACCTTCTTTGAACTTATCAAAATTTATCGAATATGCTTTCTTTCCCCCCAATACATTTCCAAAATTGTCAGGAAATTTTTCTATTGATGACATTATGTATGCCTTTTCTTTAGCATTAAGATCTTGAAATAATTTGAAGAATAGCTCTTCAGGAATAAATAATTTTCCCGTTCGATATTTATCAAACGTAGCTCTAGGAGTTTTGTATTCTTTTCTAACATTTTTCCATAATCCTGAATTTTTCTCCTTAACTAATTCAAAGAAATATTTTCTAATATTTTCATCCCTTATTTTTATTCTCATTAATCATAAACAGAGCCATACTATATATATTTTGTGTTATCTGAGCTATAGAGGCATATAGGGTGCTAATGTCTAACATATAAAAAGCTATCTTCTTCTGCTGGCTTGGCTTTTGAAGTTTCATTTAAAGGAGGTAACCATTGCGACTTTATTACATATCCGCTGATTTGTGAACCTTGAGAGACTAGAGATCCTAGCCAGCCATAATAGAGAGTTGTGAATTTAGCTCTTTCTTCTTTTATATTTAAGTGAAGATTATTATTGCTAACTATGAATAAAGTTCCTATGAGGATGAATTCAATTAAGAGAAGAGCTGTTTTCATGGTATTATTGTAGAATTTGTTATATTAACGGCCCAATCTTGGTGGATGGCGTATCCTGCGATATGAACCATATTCTTGGCTATATTACCTAGAAATACTAAATAAACTCGAGATGTAGATAAAATTCCATCCACTTTTGATAAGTCTGCCTGACTAACATATACAACGTAAATGGATAAAACTAGAAACATAATTCCTAATATCATTAATATATGAGAAAGCCTGCTATGCACACGGTGCGATCTAAATATTAATAGCGCGATTAATGCAACAAGTATTATTATAACAAACCAGTTCACCATTTTTCTTAGTTTTTTTAAGTTTGGCTTATATAAAAGCTTTTCTTACTCTTCTTTAAGTGCAAGAGTAATCTTTAAAAGAGAGCTTATGTTTTTGAGGTTATAGCCCTGTAGTATAGCGGTCAAGTATTCGGCCCTCTGGAGGCTGAGACCCAGGTTCGAATCCTGGCGGGGCTATAGAATCTTTAGGATTCGAACGTACAGAGATTGTAATCTCTGTCTCCTCGCTTCTTACAAAGCTACGGAAATCTTGGCAGAGATATATAGTTTTCAGACATTAAGGCAGACACAACTCTTTTAAAGCGTTTTCTGCTTAGAAATCTACGCTCTTGTAGTCTAGTGGCCAAGGACGCGGCCCTCTCGAATCGCCAGAGTTTAAGTCGTTGAGACAATAACTCTAGTCCCTCGTGGACAGGCGCTTTGAATTAAGTGCTGCCAGATGATTCTATTTTGGTGGCATGGAGAACGGCCGAAACCCGGGTTCGACTCCCGGCAGGAGCATAAATATTATCTTATTTGGAAAAAAGAATAGCTTTTTAAAAGAGAGGTTTATTAATTTTAAAGGTAGTGGCAATATAGATGTCTTATTCTAATAAAATGGAATTACCAATATTAAATCAGCAAGATAGAAGAAACGTAGCAACAGTTTTAGGTCTAATAAAAAGTGCAAAAGAAAGAAGGTTAAAGGGCTATAGTTTAAATTAAATAAAGAAGCTAATTAGAAGAGCAATATCTACGATTATTATAACTACTAATATTGAGGATTCTATTGTACCGCCTGTACGTACAATTCCTTTCGATTCTAATTTTGATGGCCAGAATGGTCTGATGCCCTGAATGGTAAAACTATCTGCAAATAGGTGAAGGGAATAACCTAGGAAAAAGGGAAAGGCAAATAAAGGATAGAAAAGCGCGAGGATGGCTGAAAGAATTATGCAAAGAGAGAAACTGTGAATAATGCATCTGTGTCTTGCAAACCATTGAAGTGGTCTAAAGACAATTCTTCTTCCCATTGAAGAAGAGCTAGAATCGATATCTGGAAGCAGACTTGTTAGTAACACTATTGGTATGAAAGTATATTTATGAGTTACGTGGGGAAGAAAATAAAGCGCTGAGCCTAGACCTATAGCAAGATGTGTCCTCTTTAACATTTATGGAGGAAATAAATAAAAGATTTAAATCTATGTTTTTTAAGTGAGTTTATAGAGAGTTTTGAAAAACTCTCTAAGAAGGACTTTGAAAGAAGTGGAAAATAGAGGTTATTCAAAGTCCTTTATAAAATAATTGTAAAGTTTCCTAATGTATGTCTTAGAACTTCAAGGGTTTCTGTTGTTACTTTAGGTTTAAATGTTTTTACGCCTTCTATTTCTTTTTCTAATTCTTCTTTGCTTGATTCGGTAATTTTATTGTTCTCAATTTTTTTTATCTTCCCTTCTTCTACTAAAAAGCCACCCTTTTCTGTTAATAATAACTCTGCATTTTTTCCGTTATAGGATATTTGTAACAATCCTTTTTCTGCGGTCATAAGCTCTTTTCTTTGTGCGTATTCCATAAGAGAATTCATTAAATCAGCGGCGTTATGGATTATTTTTTGTACTTCTATTTGACTTAACGGTTTATCAGACATCTTTTTCTTTAGTTTTTCAATTTGCTTGGCTACGGCAAGCAAGCGTTCAGGAACTTTTCCTTGCTTGACAAGGTTTTTTTCAAAATCTTTTATAAGTGCTTCTGAACTTTTGTCTCCAAATAGATTCTTCATTAAAGAGAAAGTTTCATTGTATATTTTTTCTGCTTCATGTTGTTGCATCTTTTTTTCAAGCTTTGTCCTTAATTCCTTCATGAATTTTGCATAGTCTTTCGACTCTTGTACTAAAGTATCTATTTCTTTTCCAGGTACTTCTTTTAATTTCCCGTGTTCATAGTCCTTGTAGAGTTTTACAACTTTTTCTAATGTCTTTAATTCTTTAAGAGTCATTACTTTTTCTTTGTCTACTAAGACTTCTTTAACTTCTGCTACTATTGTTTTTGGTACAGGAGGTGCATGACCTGCAAGCATCATCATTGCTTGTGTTGGAGTTACAACACCGAAGTAAATGTCCACCATTGCATCTATTAATCTACGTTTTACAATTTCTTCTGTTCTGTCTCCTTCTTTCATGTAAAGGTCAATTGCTTCTGGGCTTGGTTTGATACGACCCATTTGTAGGAGCCTTTTCCAGGGAATGAATGTTCCCCTATCATAGAGAGGAACACCGTCTCGAATGAAGGTGAACATTACTGGTTGGGCGTCTTTTACAGATTGCCAGAAGTCTGTTAGTAGGTAAACTTGAACGTTTAGTATATTCTTTACTCCTGCTAGAGCTGTTGCTTCCTTTAGGAAGTCTAAGACTATTCTGCCACGTAATTTTTCAAGTAATTCTATTCTTGACATACGTTTTACATCAGTGTCGTCAATAATAACGAATGTATCTACATCAGAGGTTTTATCTGCAGTGCCTCTTACGAGGCTTCCACCTATTGCATAGGTTGCTACATATTTTGCCCTTCCTGTGTTTAGCCAGTTTAGGACAAGATTTTTATGAATAGTTGCTACTCTTAAAGCCCCAAGAAAACCATTATCATGTAATGGATATGAAGTGGCTATCGCATCGATAAATTCAAATTTTGAATCTAGTCCGTAATTCCATAAGTCCACTTCTGATGTTTTTATATGTACCCAGATATTCTCTCCTGTTTCTTTAGCGTATTCAATAATTTCAGGCTTTATCTTTGCTAGGTTTTTATATTGATCCTCTGGAATCAGCATAATAAGTTGTATTGGTTTGCTGTCAACTACTTCTTTAGGAATGGCTTCATCTTCTTCAAACAGTGGAGATGAATAAGCTGGCAGGATTCCTATCGCTTTAATAAATGGAAATTTTTTGACTACTTTCTTTCTAAATTCTTCTAGTTTATCCTTTAATTTTTTGTAGTCTATCGGTGCTTGCTGTTCTGGTAAAGATTGTTCTGAATTCTGTCCATTATTATATTTTCTAGGAGAAGCAATATTATCAATAAGGCTTTTTGGCGGTTCTTTGTTCATTATTGAATTAAATTTTTTCATTATTTAAAGATATGCTTTAGCAGATCTTTATACCTCTCGCTGTCGCTCAAGGTTTAAAGATATGTTTTTATATATATTTATTCCTCGCTTCGTAAATCTTCTGGTTTAAAGATATCAAAAAGTCCTTGCGTGTACCTCGGCTTAAAAGCCGAGGTTTGTTCAGGACTTTTGGATGCTCAAGATTGCATTCATCCATGCACTAAAGTGCATGGTTTTCTGCATCAGCAATCTTGACATAGTATAATTTGATTTATAGTGTGGGCTAGTTTTATATAGGTCTTTGTATTTAAGATGGAATGTTTGAAAAGAGGGTTCATAGTGTTGAGAGGCGATATTTGCCTGAATTTGTTTACGGGGCAAGTGATGGCGTTGTAACAACCTTTGCTATTGTTACAGGTGCTATAGGTGCTTCTTTGAGTCCGAGTGTTATTCTTATTTTAGGATTTGCTAATTTGTTCGCAGATGGTTTTTCAATGGCGACTTCTAATTACTTATCTACAAAATCAGAGGTAGATTTATTGAGAAGTAAAAAACATGAATCTTCTTCTTTGAAACACCCTTTGAAAGCCGCAATTGCTACCTATTTTTCTTTTATTGCTATTGGGTTTATACCTCTAATCTCATTTGTTTTGGCATCATTTAATAATTCTATAGCAGCACATCGGTTTACATATTCTTTTATTTTAACTGGATTAGCTCTTTTATTAATAGGTTCTGTTAAAGGATATGTGGTTAAAAAGCATTTTTTAAGATCCGCTTTGCAAACACTTATTATTGGAGGTATTGCTGCATTGTTGGCTTTCGGTGTCGGATTTTTATTGAAGAATATTATTGTTGGTTAGATTTTTAGATAATTATCTTAATTGTAATATTTTACTCGTAGTTTCTTGTGATTCTATAGTGAAAGACATAAGTCTTTCCCTAATAAGTCAACGACAAAATGGGGAAATGTTAATGTCGTTGACTATAGCATTATCCTTCTTTGGGCATGTTTATAGACACGTTTCTTAAGCTCTCTTGTAGCTTCCTCTGCACCAAGATGTATTCTAGATGGCTGGTACGTATAAGGGTGTTTATATTTCAAGTATTATAAAAAAATAAAATTTTAAGTTATAGTGATTAACTTTAATTTTCGGACATCTTTAAAGTTAACCCATATCTAGGAAATAACTTCTTTTTTCTGATTATTAATGTTATTTCCTAGAACCTGCTAAATAGAATTAGAATCTATTCGGTTTAGGCATGGTAGCATAACATTCTTTACAGTAAACAGCTTTACCTTCTGTTGGCTTGAATGGTACTTCGCATTCTTTCTTACATTTACTGCAAACAGCTTTATGCATTTCTCTCGGACCAAAATTGTCTCTTGGTCCTCCAAAATTGTTGAATCCCATATTATTAAATCCTCCAATACATTTAATTGTCAATACCTAAGAAATCGTTCGATATACTTACGTACTAATTTAGGTAGTTTTAGTGGGTTTATAAATGTGTGTTTTAGTAATAATCTTCTGAAAACAATTTTTAATTTTATACTTTCAAAAATATAGTCTTAGGTAGCCCAGAGATTTTAATCTCTGGGACATTTAACTTTTACAAGTTGAAGTAATCGAATTCTTGAATACTCAGGTATATTCACTTCTAGAAAAGTTTATAAGCTATAGCTGCCATAGTAACTATAGGTTAAAATGGAAATAACAACTATACAATTAAGCAAAGAAACAAGGGATAAAATATCTTCGTTTGGAGTTAAAGGAGAAAGTTACGATGATATTCTTAAAAGAATTTATTCTATGGCAGTTAAAGAACAATTAAGGCAATTTTTAATGTCGGATGAAGGATTTATTCCAATTGAAGATGCCATAAAAGAGGCAGATAAGAAATGGCCAAAGTAGTTATAGCCGAAACTTTAAAAGATGAGATTCTAAAAAAATTCAAAGAAGAATCTAAGATTATATTTAGACAGATGTATTCCTTAGGAGAAAATCCGCATAAAGGAAAAGAATTGGGAAATGTTGGAGGAGTAGTAATAAAAGAATTAAAATATAAGAATTTCAGATTCTATTTTATTACAGATGGATATAAATTAAAAGTGATGGATGAATCAAATTTAGTAGATTTATTAATTAGATTTGTAAGGATGTCTGATAAAAAAGACCAACAGAAAACAATTAATGAGATTAAGAAGATATTAGTTAATTTTGGTCCAGAAGGTTTCAATAAATAAAGAGATTGTCGGTGTAAACGAATAGATCCTAAAGGTTACGTCAACTGACGAACCAATTATCTAAAGCTAAAGGATCATTTTTGATGATTTAATAATTTCTTCCTAAAAAGCATTAATTACATCAGATTTAACTTTAGCTATGGACGGGAGAAAGACTTTCTCGGACAAGCCAGTAATGTATTTAAATAAACAAACTAATCAAAAAGTGTGGAAGAAGTATTAAAATCTCTAGGCAAACTGGGAGTCTTAACATGTTATAGAATTAGCTCCTTTATTGAATTATTAAATCAGCATTCGGTATCATTTAAGTATAATTTTAAGCAGTTCGTAAGCGAAGACAATATGGACTTATATCTCATTCAAACAAATGACGCAAAAGTATTTTTTAAAACAGATGAGTGGGGAAATCTTATTGAAAACAAAATCAAAAAAGAAGAGAAAGAAAAAATTAAGTTAGATTTAATAAATTTAAGAAAGTATTTAATAAAAAGTATTTTTCGGACTATAGCTTATAAGTCCGTTTCCTATAAAGATTTAAATCTAAATGTTAGTGACTTCTTTAACGGAGTCATTACTCCTCTGTTCCTAGAAGCTTATAATTTTTATGATTTAGATTTTAGTTCTATATTTAACGAACTTAATAAAAGTAAAATCAATATAAAAAAATTGTTTAGTAAGAAAGAATTAAGTATTAATGTAGTTGGTTCTAAAGAAAAATTGACTATCACCTGTGAAGATAATAAGATAATAATCCCAAAAATTAAAATAAATATAAAAGAATTTACTAGAGATTATAAGTCTAGAGCTTTGATTTTAGGGCATATTAATAAATATTGGATCCACTCAAATAATAAAAATTTATCCCAATCTTTCTTGTTAGATCCGTTTGATCTTGGTAGACCATTCCGATTCTTTTCTGAGTATATAATTAAAAAAGCTAAAAATGACAAAGAATTTAAACAAGACTGGGAGGATAACAAATTTATAAGAAATTCTAAAATTTCTATTCCTGAAACCGTCTTAGAGGGTAAAGAAGAAGTGCTATTGCAAATATCAAGTAGATTATGCTCAACATTGTTTGGCAACTTTACTAAAGTTTATGTGAAAAAATTCGAATAAAATTCATTCTTTGCTTGCTATTACAAATTTTTATAACTTCAAACGAAGATGGTTTTTATTTAGACATCTTCTCAAAGGAAAAAACCATTTTTTATACAAAAGAATAAACGATTAATCTATTCTTAAATGGCCCCAGGCAGAATCGAACTGCCGCATGCTCGGTGTAAACGAGCCGGTCTAACCACTAGCCTATGGGGCCGTACCCTGGCGGCTAAAGGATCTTTGCAACCGCCAAGATTTAAATGTAAGATAAAAATGCTTTTTAAAGGTTGTTAGAAGTCTTTAGTAGTGTTAGTTATCTTTAAATATAATTTACGCTCCTAATTTTTATGGGAATTATTAAAATGCAACAGATTTTAAGTAGCACACCTAGGAATGTGCACTGTTCAGATGACAGGGAAGAGCTTGCGCATAAGGTCTTTTTGGCTATATTGGAATCTTATGGGTCTTCACGATTTAACCTTACTCGTACTGGTCATCTAGGAGGGGATGTTTTTCTTCCTAATAGGTATCCACGAATGGGCGATTTCATCATAAGTTTTTGGGAAAGCTCAAAGGCTAGTGAAGGAAATCCTTCTTTTGGAGAGGTTTTTTATGTTGGTAAGTTATATGAAAAAGGTAAACCCTTGGTAGGATATGCTTTTAATTTTGAAGCTGGTTCGAGATTTGTTGAGATGGTAAATGGAAATATTTTCCCTTGGTATAGATATGAAAATTTAAAATCTGTCTTTCCACATGCTCCTAGGCCTAGTTCTGTAAGAGCTTTTCATGATGGTGGAGGTTACGACCTTCCAAGGGTTGTAAGGTATTATGGTTCTGAAAAAGAGAGGTATAGTGAAGATTAATTTTGAGTTTTTCCTACTAAACAAATACTTTAATAGTCTGAAACTAATATTTACTGATGACCAAAAGAAGGAATTCTGCATTTTCTAAAACATTTAGATATTTACTGTTAAGCACTGGAAAGGGGGCTTCAGGAACTATAGGCTTATTTGGAAAAATAAAACCTCGAGAGAAAAAAGAGTATCAAAAAGAAATAAAACCGGTTAGTGAGAGGGCTCCTGCAAAAGGAAAGATATCTCATACTCCTTCTTTTAGTGATCTGGAGGTTGAAAAGCTGGTTTCAGGAGACTACGCCCAGTTTAAACAAATATTGCATGAGGATTCAAAAATAATTCTGATATTTGGAAGGAGAGGAAGTGGTAAAAGTGCTTTAGGATTACGCATAATGGAAAATATACAGGCGCAGACAGAAAGAAATTGTTATGCATTAGGTATCCATGAAAAATTTATTCCTTCATGGATTCAATCCATTGATAGCATAGAAAAAGCCCAGCCTGAAAGTGTGATATTAGTAGATGAAGGAGCAGTATCCTTTAGCTCAAGAGAAAGTATGAGAGATACTAATAAGGAATTATCTAGGTTGATGGCTATAGCTAGGCATAAAAATCTTACATTAGTGTTTATAACTCAAAACACTGGAATGATAGACAAAAATGTGCTGAAATTAGCAGACAGTTTGATGATAAAAGAAGGCAGCCTCCTTCAGTTGGAGATGGAAAGGCCAGAAATGAAAAAATTTTATATGAAAGCCAAAGAGTTCATAGATAAAGGAGAAGATAATAAAATGAAATATTTTTATCTTATTGATTCAGACTTTGAAGGCTTACTCAGTTATTCCTTGCCTAGCTTTTGGACAACCCAATTAAGCAAGAATAAGCTTTAATTACCATAATCTTTCAAAAATTGCTGAGAATATCGCAGACAGAACGAAGAAAATAGCTAGCCCTATACCTACATGAAGACTTGAATGCCATTCAAATCGGGAGAGGAAGAAGTAATGAATTATCATTGTAATTATTATTGATAGAAAAGCTGCAATAGCATAATATCCATCATTATCTTTTGCCATTTGCTCTTAAAGACTATCATCTTTATAAAACTAGTAGTATATTGGTTAGTAATGGATAAAGAATTATAACCCTCTTAAATTTGAATATTTCAACTAACAATTAATTATATAAAGCTATATTCAAACAATTATTTAAACACTGCGGTCATAGTACATCGGTTAGTACGCCTCGTTGCCAATCGTAGGAAAACCAACGGTTTTCCTGACAAGTCACCTTTCCCTTAGAAAGGAAGAAAGAGCAAAGACGAGGAGAGTCGGGTCCGACTCCCGATGGCCGCATAAAATCTTTATAATCTATTTGTTATAGCTGCATTATACTTTCTTTTGACTAAATATATTTAAAGGGCGTTCTTGATTAGTTTTTATGGCTGGAGGGGTGGCGATAAAAAAAGATGTAACTGATAATGGTTTATTTGGTCAATTTAAGAAGAAGAACTCAAGAAGCAAAAAGTGGAATTTGAGGATTGTCAATATCCCAAACATTAATTCTAGTCATGTAATTGTTCCACAATATCTTCCCCAAATAAAGGCGCATTGTTCTGATGATGCTGGTAAGAGAAGATTTAGATCTGGGGAGAACACTTCTGAGTTTTATACTCGTGTTTATCAGTCTTTGGAAGGAGGGAGCGTATCACCTTTAAGGGGAACTAATGTTGATAGATTGACTAATGGGAAGGTTAGATGTAATAAACCAGATATATCTTATAGAAAAAATAGAGGAAGAGGCTATACAGAGGTGAAGGCTTCTTCTACCCGCTCTGCAGAATTTAAATGCTCTCTTTTACAATTAAGAAATTATTCTTTTAAATTGCTTGATAGGATTCATGCTGGGGACGAATTACCTTGGGTAGACTATGCTTTTTTTAGGTATGGTGATAGAAATGTTGGCGATTTACAAAAATTAGAGAATGGTTTGCTTACAGCTACTCTTGCTTCACATACAAGGGATTTGCTTATAGCTCCCTTAAACCTTTTATATTTTATTTTTATTAATTCACCACTCATTGTACTTAATCAAACTTCTTCGAACTCAACTATTAATTATAGGGATTATTGGAATGTTAAATCTGGGTTTCTTAATAATTTTCATAGGACTTTTTTTAGTTCTATTGAAGATTTGTTAAAGTCGAAAGAAGCCCATTTTGGGGCTCTTGATAAAAAAGATTTAGGACTTGATAAATTAGAATCTAGACAATACGAATCTCCTATAAGATATATTAAAGGCAATAAAGAAATAAAACCTTTTATAATTACTAAGTATAGAATGCCTCCAAAGGATTATAAAAAGTGGTTAAAACATTTTTCTAGGAATTATGAGAGAATTTTGGAGGGGATAGGTATTACAGACGATTATTTTAGAGTTCTTGATGTACCCTTTTAATAATGATTGAATCTATAGTGAAAGACGTAAGTCTTTTCCTAATACAGAATGATAAGATAGAAAGAGCAAGAATGTCAATAGTGATTTGAGGAAGAGTATTAAATTGTATAGATAATTCTGTTAATTATGCTTCTTATTTGTCCAGAATTCTCTAATACGACAATTCTGCTTTTTGTGACCTAATCAACAGAATTGTCGATAAATGGTAGTGTAAGTTGTTCTTTGTGTTTTCTCGAATCTATCCTTTTACCATTTTTTGTTATAATATATCTTCCTGTATTTCTATCTTCAGGGGTATTTGCTTCACATATATTGAATAAAGGGCAATTCATTTTGCATTGGGTGTAATCCATTTTTGCGCATATTTCTGAGCCTATTATCCAGAGAGTATCATCTAGAGTTATAGAATCTAGTTTGTGGCTTTGGCATATTTCACGGTAAGCTTTTTCTAGTTTGTCTGTGTAGGAACTGTCTCTGTGTATTTCTCCATTATGGGGTATGATCGCATTACAGTTTATAGGTAGTCTTCCTTTATGTATATCTACCTTCAGTAATGCATTGTGAGGGTCTTTTGGCAGGGCAATATTCCTTTCTATCATGTAAATTATGAATAGGTTTGCTATACCTGAACCAATTCCTTCAAATTCAATTAAATTTTTCCTTGCTTGTTCAACTGTATTATCTTTTATAAGGTTTCTAGGGTCGCAGTCATATTTTTCTACAATCAGTTTTGCATTATTGCAAAATCTTTCTACTGGTGGGGCTTCTCTTCTTCCCTGAAGATTAAATTGAAAATCTCTTCTTATTATTTGTTCTACCAATGCTTCTTTAGCTTGACATACTTTAGATGAATCAAATATCCAATTTTTTTTAGGGGAATACCAGACTTTTGTGGCGTTTTCCATTATAATCTTACTCTGATTTAGTCTTTCAAAGAAAGCACAGGTCCAGAGATATTTTGCTGTTTGTTCTGGATCTTTTGTTTCAATTTTTCTAGGATTGTATTCTAGTTCTGTAGGGAGATTCCATTGTGGAAGGAATCTTAGGTAATCTCCTGTGAATATGCCTTGCCTATTTATTGCTGCATTATAGGCTGTAAGTACCATTTCTGTTAATTTACTTTCATTTAGATCAAAATCGTATTTTCTTCCTACTCTTTTTTCAACCATATGTATCTCTTTTACTTAGCTTATAAAAGCATTGTTGTTGGGAAGATTAATCTTCAGAAAGTGTTGGCGAGAAGTCTTGAGGGGATTTACTCTTACTTATCAAAACGTCGTCTATTCTTAGGATCATTGTAGCAAATTCTGTTGCTGCGGTTATTGCTTGTGTTTTTATTTTTAATGGCTCTACTATACCACTTAAGATTGTGTCTTCTATTTTATCTGTGAATAAGTTAAGACCGTGATTTGAAAGGCCTTTTTCATGAAGGCGTTTAAGTTCTGCTAGAATGTCTATAGGATCAAGACCTGCGTTTTCTGCAAGTGCTTCTGGTATTGTTTCTAGTGCTGCTGCGAATTCCTCTATTGCAAGCTGTTCTCTACCTTCTATTGTTCTGGCAAAATTCCTTAGTCTACGGGCTACTTCTATTTCAACTGCTCCTCCTCCAGCCACTATTTTATCAGATTTAATCGCTGCAATAACATCTCCCAGACCATCTTTTACAGCCCTTTCAATTTCATCCATGCTATGAATAGTACTTCCACGGATTAGGATAGTTACCGCCTTAGGATTTTTACAACCTCTGACAAACATAAGAGAGTCCTCTCCTTTTTTTATCTCTTCAACGAGTGCTGCAGAACCAAGTTGTTCTGGGGAGATTTCATGAGGATTAGAGATACGTTTTGCAGAGGTAGCTCTGGATAGTTTTTCCATGTCACTTTTTGGAATTCTTCTGCAGGCGAGTATTTTTTCTTTAGCTAGGTAATATTGTGTTAGGTCATCTATTCCTTTTTGACAGAAGACAACGTTTGCTCCACTTGCTACTATAATAGTAGTTAGTTGTTTGAGATATTGTTCTTCTGATTCTATAAATCTTTCAAGTTGTTCTGGAGTGGATACTGAAATTCTAGTTTCTGATTCAGGGCTCTTTATTTCTAGTGGAAAGTCTAGTAAAAGTATTTTAGCGTTATTTACTTTGGAAGGCATATCTGTATTTACTCTTTCTTTATTTAGAACTACACCATGTATTAATTCTGATTTGTGAGTTCCTTCTTCTCTTACTTTTTCTATTTTTATGTCTTCTTGGTCAACTATTTTTCCTGATGCAACCTGCTCTACTGCTCCCACTATTATTTCAGCTAATTTTTCTTTATTTCCTTCTGCTTCCTTGCCAGTCATAGCGGTCATCGCTATTTGATTCAGGGTTTTTTTATCTTCAATGACCACCGCTATTTCTTCTAGGATTGAAAGTGCTCTTGTTGCAGCTAAGCGATAACCTTTTATTATGGCTGTTGGATGAATCTTTTTCTCAATCAATTTTTCTGCATTTTCTAAGAGTTTCCCAGCAATTACTGTGGCAGTTGTTGTTCCATCACCTATTTCTAACTCTTGTGTTTTTGCTACTTCAACCATCATTTTTGCAGCAGGGTGATCTATTTCCATTTCTTCTAGAATTGTTACTCCGTCATTAGTTACAGTAATATTTCCTGAGGAATCCACTAGCATTTTATCCATACCTTTTGGACCGAGAGTTGTTTTTAATATATCTGCAACTATTTTTGCAGCTAGAATATTATTTCTTTGGGCATCAAGACCCAGAGTACGAGACACGCTTTCAGGCATGATACTGGAGTTGGATTGATTTGAAGACATAGCTTATTTAGAATTTAGATTATTTTAAAGATATGTGTGTTTTTTTGTTATGTTCCTTTTGGGTATACAAATACTTATAAGTGTTAAGGGTTATTAGAATTATGCGTAGTATTTTAGTCGGCGATGTTATGACTAGGAATTTTGTTTCTATAAAACCAAATAAAAGCCTTTATGATTGTGCTAAACTAATGGAAAAAGAAGATGTTAATAGTCTTGTTGTGAGCGAGGGTATTCGTTTGCTTGGTATTTTAACTTCCAGAGATATATTAAGAACTATAACAAAAAAGCCTTTAGTTGATTTAAAGAGGATAACTGCAATAGATATTGCAATAAGAAGAGTAGCTGTTATCAAACCTTCTGCTGATATATCTGAGGCAATCATAAAAATGCGAGCGTTAAACTTTAGAAGGTTGCCTGTGGTTACAGAGGGGAAACTAATTGGAGTTATAACTTTAAAAGATATACTTTCTGCAGAACCTGGTTTATATGAAGATATAAGGCCTTTGATGGAAATAAGGGAAGAGGAACAGAAAAATAGGCAGCTTAGCAGTAATTGGTCTGTAGAAGGAATATGCGATAATTGCGGAGCTTTAACTGATTTGTCTGCTGTTGATGGACTCCTTATTTGTAGCGATTGTAGAGATGAAGTGGATTAGGTAAATATTTAAACGTGATTTGTGCTATCCTAATGTGAAAAAAAAGAGCACTAAGGAGAGGGTGAGCAGTAAAAATTGGTGGTTTGTTATTATAGCAGTAATTGTTTTAGTTGTTATTTTAAGCTATGCTTTTATTTTAAATAAGCCTGGAGAGAATAAGCTAGGGGATAATAATGTTTTTATACCAGAGCAGAAGGAAACACCTATTGTTAATTATAACAACAATTCAGGCAATAGTAATTCTGAATATCCTTCTGAACAGACTTTTCGCAATCTTTTCATAAGTTATAGGCAATCGATAAGCGGTGGGGATTTTAGCGCTTTTAAATATTATGTTTCATCGGATAGTGTAAAAATTATCCGAAGAGAGAATGGCGGAGATTTAACAGAACAAAAATTCAGACAAGTGGCTTCTGCTTTAAACGCAGTATATCCTCCAATTGAAGATGTTATGCTTTATGGCACTATATCTTCTGGAAATGTGGTTACTTGGTATTTAAAAGATAACAGGAATGAAAATAATAAAGGGAATATCACCTTTGTAAGAGAGGGTCTTTGGAAAGTTCAGAAAGAACAGTGGGAAGAAAGCAGCTAAAGATTTTAATAATTAACAAAATAAAATAAAGAAATCTTTAGTTTTACATTTGGTATTTCTAATTTTATTTTTGTAAAAATGTGTTAAAAGCTTAATGTATTAAACCTAAAAATAAAATAAAGAAGGGCGAAAGCCCAAAAAAAGATTAGATTTAAAACTAAACTTCTTCGTCTTCAGGAGTTTCTTCTTTATCTTCATCGAAGTCTTCATCGTCTTCGAGATCCCCATCTTCCTTTTCTTTTTTCATTATTCCCCCATGTATTTAGATTGTGGCATAGAGCCCAGACCATTTTTAAATGTTTGGGTTGTTTTTATGCTATGAATTTTTTATTTTTACTTATACAAATTATACCATATAATGCTGCGATAATGAATGCTATTCCTAGTGAGTATATAGCTAGAGGGCTTTCAAGGACGTTTAATATTAAAACTGCTGCAATGAAAAAAACAATAATTGCAGAGATATTCGCCCTTTTTTTAGACTTTATATTCATTAATTTAATAAGTTAATTACCTTTTTTAAGCTTTTCTTTTTGTGCCTTTTTTGGAAAACAATTTAAATGGTTTTGTGTATGTATTAATATGAAAAACACTTATGGATTTACAGAAAAGGAATTTAAGGTTTTTAATGGATTAAATACACCATCTAAAATACAGGATTTTATCAATAATCTGAAAATAAATTTTGAAGAAAAAGGAGATACTTGTATGTCTCCAAGAAGAGTATTAAAGAATAAAAAAGCACATTGTGTGGAAGGTGCTTTGTTTGCTGCTGTTGCTTTAAGATTGCATGGTTATGAGCCTCTTATTTTAGATATGGAATCAACCAAGGATGACTTTGATCATGTTATTGCGGTATTCAAATACAAAGGTTATTGGGGAGCAATAGGAAAAACTAATCACTGTGTTCTGAGATATAGGGAACCTATTTATAAAAATGTTAGGGAATTAGTTTTGTCTTTTTTTCATGAATATTTCATGAATCATAATGGTAAAAAAACTTTAAGGACTTATTCAGCACCTATTAACCTGAAAAGATTTGATAAATTGGGTTGGATGACTTCTGAGGAGGATGTATGGTATATCCCTGATTATCTTACTAAGATAAAACATAAAAAAATAGTTCAGTCTTGGCAAATTAGAAACTTTAGGAAAGCAGATCCTATTGAGATTCGTGCAGGTAAGCTATTAGATTATAAACCTAAATAATTTCTATATTTGTTAGGAGAGTTTTTGTTTTTTCCTTTATCTCCTTTGATAAATGCTCTTCCTTTTCGTTTATTCTATCTATTTTCTTCTTTTCTTCCTCAATTTTTCTTTTTATATTTGAAATATCTGAGTCTACTTTCTTGATTTTTCTTTCAAAATCTGTAAGATTATCTTCTAATATTTTATCCTTACTTTTTTCTTTTAATATTTCATTCTTTTTCTTTATTTTTATTATTTCTTCTTCGTAAACATCTCCTGAGGATTCTTTTATGATGTTAATTATTTCTAAGTCTTTATCTTCTTCTAAGGTTTTTAAGAAGTTATTCCTGTAATTGTTCAATAGGTCTCTTCTTTTTTGATTACCGTAAAAATTCTTTAATAAAGATTTGATATCAATCTTCTCTTTTATTTTATAGACTTCTTCATTTAGAGAGTTTATTTCTTTTATAGTGTTTTCTTTTTCTTTTGTTAGTTCTATAAACTCGCTGCTTTTTTTGAATTCTTCATACTCTTTTTCAGTGGATTCTTTTTCATTCATAAGATCTTTTTCCATTTGTTCAATATTTTTCACGGCAAGAGTTATTTTTGATTTTGTTTGATTATTGGTTGCAAGTTCACTTTTTATTGATTTTAAATCTGATAAACCCTTTATTTTATTGAAGATTGGCGACTTATCTTTAATTATTAGGTCTACTTCTCTGGTGAATTTTTCTATTATCCTATAAACTTTTCCTATTTCATCCCCGACTAGTATCGTAGCTTTCTCGAAACTCTTTCTAGAAGAGTTTTTGAATTCATTAAGAAGAGATTCTATTTTAAGGGCATATTCATCAACTTTCTTATTGGCTTCTATATTTTCAAGATTTTCTACAAATCTTTCAAGTTGAGCAGCATATATCTGAAGGTTTTCTTTAACAATCAGTTTTATTCTTTCATGTTCTTTCCTTTCATTTATATCAACAGATCTTATTGATATTATTTGGGATTTAAGATCAGAAATTAAAGAATCTAGGTTTCTTTTTATCTCTAATTTCACTTCTTCTGTTTTGGAATCATATTTTCTTATTTCTAGCTCAATAAGCTCCTCTAAGTCTTCAATTGAAGCCTTTATAGTAGTGTAAGGTTCTTTTTTCTTAAATAGATCTAACCAGGTCATTTTTTATTCAGAATAATGGAGATAATAAGTCTTATGTTACTATCTTTTCTTGATTATTACTAGTGTATAGAAAAAGATAATTAGAAGAAAGACTTGTAAAATTATCATTCCTGGTAGTACAAGGCTAGGTTTATTTTCTGGGGTGTTAGCAATCGTATTCCCTGTTATCAACAGTTTGGGAATATATTCATTTTTTGGACTAATTTGTTCTTCCGTTTCCTGTTGTATTTTTCCGTTTATTCTGAGATTTACCCAAGTTCCTACACCAATCCCTCTTTCTGTTGTTTTGTAT
The DNA here is from genome assembly GCA_030647095.1 of Nanobdellota archaeon. Taxonomy (GTDB): domain Archaea; phylum Nanobdellota; class Nanobdellia; order Pacearchaeales; family GW2011-AR1; genus UBA73. Next base: position 20,419 of record JAUSKH010000026.1, read on the forward strand.
ATAAGCAAGCCGTTATAAGAGCCGGGTTTATCTGCTGAGAGACATACTTTCTCTGTAGTCTTATAATTTTTTAGATAAAGACTGTTTTCTATTTGCGAGGTTATGTTCAAATCTTGTGAATGGATATTATATTCATTGATTAATCTAATATTTTGCTTAGACCATTTAATTTCACCAGTTAAATTTAATTTTGAATCTGAAGTAATTGTAATATCCTTACACAAGATTGTTTTTATATCTCCTTTTAACTCTAGTGATGGAGGAGAAATACCTAATTGTAGAGAACTGACGGTTGTTAAACTAAGAAATAAAATTAAAATTATTAGAGGGGCTTTTTTATTGTGCGACTGCAATAAATTCAACATCTGTTTTGTAGTTTAGCATGCTTGATGTAATTGTTCCTGGATAATCTGCCAAATCAAGTTTCATATAGAACGATCCTTCTTTTACGCCTCCAATTGATGCAGGCTTCGTAATTGGTAGACTCCAATCGCCTATTTTAACTGGGGTGTCTTCTAATATGCGAAAGAAAAATAGGTTTTGGAAAATAAGATTGTTTGGGTTTACTAATCTAGGTGTTATAGTAATATTTGTATTTCCCGTATTGTTCATTTTTACCTGAACACGGTACGTCTCAGTTTGAGAGCCTATGGTAATATTTCCTAAATATACTTGGTCTGGAACCTGTATACTTACAACCTGTGGAGGAACTATAATATCTGCTTCAACACTCATTATATTGGAAGCGCTGACAAATGTTATGGATAAGATAGATATAGCTACTAATGAAAATAGAAAGATAATTTGTATTTTCTTATATATACTTTTCATCATATCTTTTTTATAATATATTTTCTGAAGTATATATTGTATTATATTTAAATCTTTCTATGTTTTTTATGATAAATTAAATTTCTGTTAATTGGTTTTTGATATTTGCTATAAGTTTTTCTAGTTCTGCGGGAGTTCCATTTCTTCTTCCTACGGGATATTTTGCTTCAACTAATCTATTTATTCTTGCTTGGCCTTCCTCATCTATATCATAATCTACATCAGAGATAGTGTAATCTTCCTTAAGTTTTTCTTCGAATTCATTCATTAGTTCTGTGCGATATTCAGCACGTTTTTTCATTAATTCTGGATCAAGCCCGTTACCCTTTGTATTTTCTAAAGATTCAGTATATGTTCTTACAGTAGGCTCAAGTTTTTCTGCTAGTATTTGTAATACTTCTTTTTTAGCTTCTCTTCTTTCATTCTCCTTTTTATTATCTAATTCTTTAATTTGTATATTCCTTTCATGTTGTTTTTGATTTTCTTCATATTTTAATTTTGTAAGTTCGACTTCATTTTGTGCATGTGCTGTTTCATATTGAGCGTGAGTAATATCTGCATTTGCTTGTATAGTCTTCATATGTAATTCCGCCATTTTCAATTCATATGTTCTTTGAGCTGTTTTTTCTTTTTCTCTTACAGAAATTCTTCCAATAAATAATCCTAATATACCTGTGGCTGTGGGAATAACATAGGGTGTTTCTGGTCTTGTTAAGTATTCTTGAATTTGGTCTAACATGTTTATTTTATAGATAGTAGTTATTTAAAGATTATTGTGGTAAACTACGCATCATTTAGAAAATATATTCTTTTTGATATACTTTGTGTAAACAAATGTATCCTTTTAGTTACTTTTCTAGGGAGTTAGTTTAAATAAAATTGCAACTAATATTGTGAGAATCTATGTTTATTCTGTTTTAAAGCTTCAAGAAGGGGCGTTGTGCCATGAGAGATATAATATAATGAACTTCCTCCACCGCTTGAGCTTTTTCCACAATATTGTATTCCTGCTGCTTTAATCTCTCCCGCTGTATCTCCTCCAAGAACAATTGAATTATCTGGATTCCTTATCATATATTCTATTACAGGATTAGTTGCATTGGTGAATAAAACCTTATAAGATTTATCAGGATTTTTTATGGCAAATATTCCTGGAGTTCCAGCCATAATAATCCTTCCCTTTTCAAAAACAGCTTTTTCTAAAGCACTCTGCATATTTTCTGAATGTTTGAAATCAACAATCATGTAACCTTGGGGGATATTGCTTGTTGCTCTGACTTCTTTAACATCAACATAATTTTCTTCTTCTCTTCTTGCTATAACTAGCCATTCCGGAACAAGTATTTTTTCAGAATATTCTTTTAAGGGCAAGAATTCCATCCAGTCTCGGACTGGTGGCGTAAAAGAATAAATTCTATGAATAATATGAAACAGGGAGAGCTTGTTGCAACTCCCTGTAAATAAACCTTTCAGAGATAATTGTAGCTGGCTTTCTAACTAAATAAATTTAACGGAGGTGTAAAATGTTTCTTTCATAAAAAAGCTGGATTGGAGAGATATATAAATGTTGTTGATAAAAAAATCCTTTCTCCCTAGGTCGAATGAATGCATTCTATTTTTCGGTTGGTGCGGAATTTTTATTTTACAAATAAGGAATAAAGAGATTTCCTAAGTCTTCGCTATCTCCACAGCAAGCTGATGGGGTATTACGCTCGGCTTCAGGACGGAAATCTCTAATTGTCAAA